>NZ_JAAGPL010000017.1:0-110972 GCF_017104785.1 Burkholderia sp. Ac-20353
GATCGACCGCGACGCGCCGACGCCCGCGCTGCCGAGCGCGAACAGCAGCAGCGACGCCGCCAGCACGCGGCGCTCGCCGCACCGGCGTGCGAGCCAGGTGCCGAGCGGGATCACGACCGTCAGGCCGAGCACGTACGTGTTGCCGACCCATGCTAGCTGCGCGACCGATGCGTGCAGTTCGCGCTGCAGCGCCGGATACGCGGCATTGAGCATGAACATGTTCGCAAGATCGATCGCGAAGCCGAGCAGATAGACGGCGGCGATTCTGGAACGGTCGGACATGGCGGCGGCAATCGAACGAAACGTCGCAGTGTAAGGTTCGCCGCTCGCGCGGATAAGCCCGGCAACACGGATGGTCCGGTCGAAAAATTTTGACAATCCGGGCAGCGCGTATCGCGTATCGCGGATGCCGATCGCCGCAAACCCCACGCCCGCGCGCATTCCCGGTACGCTTCGTCCGGTATGCCGTTTTTTTTGAAGGATGATCGACACAATCATGGTGAGCCTCGATCGTTTCGCCGTATTCCGCGCCGTGGTCGAAGCGGGCTCGTTCACGGCCGCCGCGACCGCGCTGAACCAGGCGCGCGCGGCCGTCAGCTTCAACATCAAGCAGCTCGAAGCCGAGCTCGGCGTCACGTTGCTCACGCGGACGACGCGGCGCGTCGAGCTGACCGATGCGGGCGAGCGCTTCTACCAGCGCTGCCTGCGCGTGCTCGACGAAGCCGAAGGTGCGATCGACGAAGTGCGCGGCGAGCACGGCGGGATGCAAGGCGTGCTGCGCGTAACGTCGACGGTCGAATATGCGTCGCGGGTCGTCGCGCCCGCGCTGCACGCGTTCCTTGAACAGCACCCCGCGCTGCGGGTGCGGCTCGAAACGCATACGTCGGCGGCCGACCTCGTGCGCGACCGGTTCGACGTCGCGATCCGGCTCGGGCGCGACGAGCAGTTCGCGCACCTACCCTATCGCGGCGTGCGCCTCGGCACCTACGAGGTGCGCCCCGTGATGGCGCCGGATCTGCCCGCGCGCGCCCGCGTGCCACATCCGGCATCGCCCGACGCGCTCGCGCGCCTGCCGCAGCTCGGCCACAGCCGGCTCGAGCGGATCGCCGAATGGACGCTCGTCGACCGCGCCGGCGACACGCACGTGTTCCGCCCGGCCGCGAAACCGCGTGTTGTCGTCGACAACGCATCGGTGCTGCGCGAACTCGCGCGGCAAGGCAGTGGCGTCGCGCTGCTGCCCGAATGGCTCGTGTGCGACGACCTCGCGAGCGGCGTGCTCGTCGATGCGCTGCCCGGTTACCGGTTTCCGCGGCAGAACGTGTACGCGCTGTATGTGTCGACCTCGCACGTGCCGCAGAAAGTGCGCGCGTGGGTCGACTTCATGAAGGCGTATCTGAAGGAGCCGCGCTGACGACCGCGAGCTGAGCAGCCTGAGCCGCCTCCGGCGAAATCGGGCGACGCGGCGGTGACGATGCAGCATGCGAAGCGGCGCGCGCGCCGGCCGGCACTACCCGGCACCACCGCGCGCATCCGTGTCAGTCAGCTCAATGCGGCCGCCCGTGCGCACCCGTCACCGCATCGACCGCTTCGACGGACCTGTTCAGCCACGGACCGATATCCATCTCGTCGTAGCGCACGAGACGGCTCTTGCGGACATGCCGGTAGCCGAGCCAGATCGCGACGAACAGCGGAATCCACACGTAGATCGACAGCACCTCCATCCAGTCGATCTTCGTCGCGTAAAACGCCTGATAGTCCTGCCCGAGCGAGATCACCGCGCACATCGCGACCGCGAACAGCGGTCCGAACGGAAACCACTTCGCGCGATACGGCAGTTGCTCGAGCCGATAGCCCTGCTTCAGGAAGCCCTTGCGGAACCGGTAGTGGCTGACCGCGATGCCGAGCCACGCAATGAAACCCGTGATGCCGACCGTGTTCAACAGCCACAGATAGACTCCCTGGTTGTTGGTCAGCGACGTCAGGAAGCACAGCCCGCCGACCGCCATCGTCGCGTACAGCGCATTGCGCGGCACGCCTCCCGGCGACAGCGTCGCGAACATCGCCGGCGCCCGGCCTTCGTTCGCGAGGTTGTACAGCATCCGCGTCGCCGCATAGGTGCCGGAGTTGCCGGCGGACAGCACGGCGGTCAGGATCACGAGATTCATCGCGTCGGCGGCCAGCGGAAACCCCGCATGGCGGAATACGAGCGTGAACGGGCTCACGCCGATATCCGTCACGTCGCTCTTCAGCAGGTTCGGATCGGTGTACGGAATCAGCAGCCCGATCACGAAGATCGCGAGTACGTAAAACAGCAGGATCCGCCAGAAGATCTGCTTCACCGCGCGCGGGATCGTCGTGCGCGGGTTCTCCGATTCGCCGGCCGTGATCCCGACCAGCTCGGTGCCGAGGAACGAAAACCCGGCGATCAGCGCGACGCTCATCATCGCGTGCACGCCGCCGACGAACGGCGCGTCCCCGATCGTGAAATTGTGCCAGCCCGCTGCATGCCCGCTGCCGATCGCGCCAGTCGCGATCAGCAGCCCGGCGGCGATGAACGCGATCACCGTGACGACCTTGATCAGCGAGAACCAGTACTCGGATTCGCCGAAGCCGCGCACGGACAGCGTGTTCAGCAGGAAGATCAGCACCAGGAACGCGGCACCCCACCAGATGCCGGGCACGCCGGGAAACCAGTAACGCATCACGATCTGTCCGGCCACGAGCTCGATCGCGATCGTCACGGCCCAGCTGTACCAGTAGGTCCAGCCGAGCGCGACGCCGAAGCCTTCGTCGACGTACTTCTCGCCGTAGATCGCGAACGAGCCCGATACGGGCATCAGCGCGGCCATTTCGCCGAGCCCGGTCACGACGAAGTAGACCATCAGCCCGATCGCGATATACGCGGCAATCGCGCCGCCGGGCCCGGCCTGCGCGACCGACGCGCCGGACGCGACGAACAGCCCGGTGCCGATCGAGCCGCCGATCGCGATCATCGCGATATGACGGCCCTGCAGACGGCGCTTCAGCATCGTCGTCGACGCGGAAACCGACTGCTCTGTCGCTTGCAAAGTGTCCATAGAGTTCACCTTGGAAAATTCGAACAAATTCGTTTGATTCGGGATGCAAAGTAAATGGCACGGTTTTCCGCAGTGCTCGCACGCATGTTCAGGCGCGGGCCCGCGTAACGACCGACGCGCGTCCGCGCGTTACGCGACGCTGCGCTTGATCACCTGCAGCTCGGCCGTCGTCACGATCTTCTCGATCCGGTAGCGCGGGCTCTCGAGCCATACGTTCGCGATCCGCCGGTACTCGTCGAGGTCCTCGCACGCGAGCCGCACGAGGAAATCGAACGTGCCGCTCACCAGCCAGCAGTCGAGCACCGCCGGATTCGTGCGCATTTCCTCCTCGAACGGCACCTGCGAACGACCGTGATCGGCGAGCACAATCTGCGCGAGCACGACGATCGGCTTGGTCTCGCGCGGCGCGTTGATCACCGCGCGGTACCCTTCGATGATCCCGAGCGCTTCGAGCCGCTCGACGCGTGCCTGGCACGGCCGCGGCGTCAGGTTCACGAGCTCCGACAGCTTCCGGTACGAGATTCGCCCGTCGTTCTTCAGGATGTCGATGATCCGGAGATCGATCTTGTCGAGCTGCATCTTCTTGTCGGGCATCCGCGTTTGCTCCAGTCGGGTCGTAGGCCGCGCGCACAGCGCTTTCCGCTGTGCACGCGCGCCACATTATCCGACCGAACCGGACCCTGCGCCAATCGGCTAGAACCGCAGCGACAGGCAAGTCAGCCCGCCGTCCATCTTGCGGAACTCGCTCGTGTCGATCACGTAGAGCGGCAGGCCGAGCGGCTCGATGGCCGTGTGCACGCGCGGATAGCCGGCGGGCGTGATCAGCGCATCGTTCACGCGCAGCGTATTGCCCGCATATTCGTCGGCTGCCGCGACCTCGATCCGGCGGAACCCGGCGAACGCCGGATGGCCGGCCAGCGCTTCGTTCACAAGCAGCGTATCGTCGCCGACGTAGTTGACGACCGACTTCAGGTGCAGCCCCTCGCCCACCGGCACGGCGACGACCGAGTAACCGTACGGCGACACGAGCGATTCGAACGCCGCGATGCCGTCCGCGTCGGTGCGGCCGGTCAGGCCGATGTAGAAACGCTTGCCGACGAGCATCACGTCGCCGCCGTCGAGTCGTCCTGCGCGCATCGGCAGCAGTTCGCGATGCGCGGCGAGCGGCGTTTCAATATGCGCGATTTCACCGCGCCGCGCCGGCGCGCCGGGACGCGTGATCACCGCGAATTCACGCGTGACGACCGCGACGTCCTCGACGAAGTGCGAATCGGGAAACGCGTCGAGCGGCGGCAGCTCGGTGAGCGAGACGCCGAGCTTGCGCAGCGTTTCGCAGTAGCCGTGGAACTGCGTCAGCGTGGTGTCGTAATCGGGTGCGCCGAGTTGCGCGGTGGTCAGGCCGGCGCCGCACGACAGCGCGGGACGGCGAACGATCGCTTGCGTGAAATTCATCGACTTCTCCTTGGTCATCGGGGCGGCTTGCACGCAGTGCCATAATGCCGCCCCGGGGTTCCAGACCATTATCGGAAGTCAAAATAGGCCAACTGCGTCGAAATCGGCTGCGCTCACAGCCGATTGCGTCGAATTGCGCGCCGCTAACAGCCGATTCGGCAGACGCTCGCGCGACGTCGCTCCGGACGGCCGCCGGCGGAGCGATCCGCGATTGCGCTATACTGGCCCGATGGATACGAAACGGATTTCGCTGAACCTGCATCGTTGGTGGCGCGCCTGACCCAGGCGGCCCGTTTCTCCATGCACATCGAAAACGCGATGCCGCCAGTCAAGGCGGCATTGTCGTTTCTACGCGCTCATGGCTGGTGGTGTCTCGAACTGTCGACATTACAGGACTCCAGACCATGACTCACACGAATCGCCCCACCATTCTGACCGGCGACCGGACGACCGGGCCGCTGCACCTCGGCCACTACATCGGCTCGTTGCGCGCGCGGGTGCGGATGCAGCACGAAGCGCAGCAGTTCCTGCTGCTCGCGGACACGCAGGCCCTGACCGACAACATGGGCCGCCGCCAGAAAGTCACCGAAAACGTGATCGAAGTTGCGCTCGACTATCTCGCGGTCGGGATCGATCCGGCGAAGTCGACGATCGTCATCCAGTCGCAGGTGCCCGAACTCGCGGAGCTGTCGCAGTACCTGCTCAATCTCGTGACGGTCGCGCGCCTCGAGCGCAATCCGACCATCAAGGAAGAAATCCGCCTGCGCGGGTTCGAACGCGACATCCCCGCCGGCTTCCTAACCTACCCGGTCAGCCAGGCAGCCGACATCACCGCGTTCAACGCGACGCACGTGCCGGTCGGCGACGATCAGCTGCCGATGATCGAGCAGACCAATGAACTGGTGCGCCGCTTCAACAACACGGTCGACCGGCAGGTGCTGGTCGAATGCGAAGCCGTGCTGTCGTCGGTGACGCGGCTGCCCGGCATCGACGGCAAGGCCAAGATGAGCAAATCGCTGGGGAACGCGATCACGCTCGGCGCGACCCCGGACGAGATCACGAAGGCGGTCAACGACATGTACACCGATCCCAACCACCTGCGGGTGAGCGACCCCGGTCAGGTCGAGGGCAATGTCGTGTTCACGTTCCTGGACGCGTTCGAGCCCGACGTGCAGAAAGTGGCCGAGCTCAAGGCGCACTATCGTCGCGGCGGGTTGGGCGACAGCGTGGTCAAGCGCGTGCTGAACGAGCGGCTGCAGGCGCTGATCGAGCCGATTCGCGCGCGCCGTCGCGAGTTCGATGCGGACCGGGCCGAGGTGATGGCCATCCTGCGCCGCGGCACGATGCGCGCGCGGGAAGTGGCCGGAGCAACCCTATCCGACGTGAAAAGCGCGCTGGGCCTGACCTATTTCGAAGGGTGAAAGCGGCTGCAGAGGCGGATGCGCAAAAAAACACCCCGGCGGGAAAACCCGGCCGGGGTGTCTTGGCGTTGCGCGATCGCCTGACGCGAACGACCTGCCGGCCATTCGCGCCGCACACGGCTTAGCGTGCGTTGAGCGGCTTCGCTTCGCGCGGCGTGTCGCCGATGAAGAGCTGACGCGGACGGCCGATCTTCTGTTCCGGATCCGCAATCATTTCGTTCCACTGCGCGATCCAGCCGATCGTGCGTGCCATCGCGAAGATGCAGGTGAACATCGACGTCGGAATGCCCAGCGCGCGCTGGACGATGCCCGAGTAGAAGTCGACGTTCGGGTACAGCTTGCGCGACACGAAGTACTCGTCTTCCAGCGCGATCTTCTCGAGCTGCATCGCGAGCTTGAACAGCGGGTCGTCGTGCAGGCCCAGTTCGTTCAGCACTTCGTAGCACGTTTCGCGCATCAGCTTCGCACGCGGATCGTAGTTCTTGTACACGCGGTGACCGAAGCCCATCAGCTTCACGCCCGAATTCTTGTCCTTCACCTGCTTGATGAATTCGGGGATGTTGTCCGGCGAACCGATCTGCTCGAGCATGTTCAGCGCGGCTTCGTTCGCACCACCGTGCGCCGGGCCCCACAGACATGCGATACCGGCCGCGATACACGCGAACGGGTTCGCGCCCGACGAGCCGGCCAGACGGACCGTCGACGTCGATGCGTTCTGCTCGTGGTCGGCGTGCAGGATCAGGATGCGGTCGAGCGCGCGGACGAGCACGTCGTTGACCTTGTATTCCTCGCACGGGTTCGCGAACATCATGCGCATGAAGTTCGCGCTGTACGACAGATCGTTCTGCGGGTACACGAACGGCTGGCCGATGCTGTACTTGTACGCCATCGCGACGAGCGTCGGCAGCTTCGCGACCATGCGGATCGCCGACACTTCACGGTGACGCGCGTCGTTGATGTCGAGCGAGTCGTGGTAGAACGCCGACAGCGCGCCGACTGCGGCGACCAGGATCGCCATCGGGTGCGCGTCGCGGCGGAACCCGCGGAAGAAGAACTGCATCTGCTCGTGCACCATCGTGTGCTTCGTGACGGTCGCGACGAATTCCTTCTTCTGCGCTTCGTTCGGCAGCTCGCCCTTGAACAGCAGGTAGCAGGTCTCGAGGAAGTCGGCGTTTTGCGCGAGGTTGTCGATCGGGTAACCGCGATACAGCAGCTCGCCCTTGTCGCCGTCGATGTACGTGATCGCCGAGTTGCAGGATGCCGTCGACATGAAGCCCGGGTCATACGTGAACTTGCCGGTCTGGCCGTACAGCTTGCGGATGTCGATCACGTCCGGGCCCATCGTGCCCTTGTAGATCGGCAGTTCGACGCTCGGCGAATTGTCGCTGAACGATAGCGTGGCTTTTACATCAGACGGAGTCATGGCACATCCTCAATCGAAATTGGAAACGGGATTCGATAACGGGCGAAACGTGGTTACACGTTGCGCAGCATCTCCAACAGCCGGCGGATATCCGGGCTGTCAAGGTCGCCTTCTGGTTCCTTGCGCGCGAGGAGCAAGTCCATCAGGTCGTTGTCGCTCAGATCGAGCAGGCGCGTCAGTGCGCCTACGTCTGCATCGGTGAGGTCATGCTCGTGTCGGCTGAAGAAACGCTCGAAAACGAGATCGTTCTCCAGCAGACCCCGCCGCGCGCGCCAGCGGAGGCGCGCGCGGCGGTGCGGGTCGGATTGATGAGGATCGTCGCTCATCTCAAACCGCACGGCGGACCATCAGTTCCTTGATCTTGCCGATCGCCTTCGTCGGGTTCAGGCCCTTCGGGCACACGTCGACGCAGTTCATGATCGTATGGCAACGGAACAGACGGTACGGGTCTTCCAGGTTGTCGAGGCGCTCGCCGGTCGCCGTGTCGCGGCTGTCCGCGATGAAGCGGTAAGCCTGCAGCAGGCCGGCCGGGCCGACGAACTTGTCCGGGTTCCACCAGAAGCTCGGGCACGACGTCGAGCAGCTTGCGCACAGAATGCACTCGTACACGCCGTCCAGCTCGTCACGTTCCTGCGGCGACTGCAGACGCTCCTTCTCGGGCGGCGGCGCGTCGTTGATCAGGTACGGCTTGATCGAGTGGTACTGGTTGAAGAAGTGCGTCATGTCGACGATCAGGTCGCGCACGACGGGCAGGCCCGGCAGCGGGCGCAGCACGATCTTCTGCGGCAGGTCGTTCAGGTTCGTCAGGCACGCGAGACCGTTCTTGCCGTTGATGTTCATCGCGTCCGAACCGCACACGCCTTCACGGCACGAGCGACGGAACGACAGCGTCTCGTCCAGCGCCTTCAGCTTGACCAGCGCGTCGAGCAGCATGCGCTCGTGCTGAAGGTCCAGCTCATACGTCTGCATGCGCGGCGCTGCGTCCTTGTCCGGATCGTAGCGGTAGATTTCAAAAATGCGTTTTGCCATTTCGGATTCCTTTGACTCGGCTTAGAACGTGCGCGGCTTCGGCGGCACGGAGTCGACCGTCAGCGGCTTCATTTGAACCGGCTTGTAGTCGAGGCGATCGCCTTCGCTGTACCACAGCGTGTGGCGCAGCCAGTTGTCGTCGTCGCGGTGTTCGTAGTCGCTGTGCGCGTGTGCGCCGCGGCTTTCCTTGCGGGCTTCCGCCGACACCATCGTCGCGCGAGCGACTTCGATCAGGTTCTCCAGCTCGAGCGCTTCGACGCGCGCGGTGTTGAACACCTTCGACTTGTCCTTCAGGTGGATGTTGGCCGCACGCTCCTTCAGGCCGGCCATCTCTTCAACGCCTTCCTTCAGCAGCGCCGACGTGCGGAACACGCCTGCGTGCTTCTGCATCGTCGCGCGGATGTCGTTCGCGACATCCTGCGTGTACTCGCCCGACGACGACTTCTCGAGCTTGGCCAGGCGCGCGAGCGAGAACTCGCCGGCGTCTGCCGGCAGCGGCTTGTGATCGCGCTGGTTCTTCACGTGCTCGACGATGTGGTTGCCGGCCGCGCGGCCGAACACCACGAGGTCGAGCAGCGAGTTCGTGCCGAGGCGGTTCGCGCCGTGGACCGACACGCACGAGCATTCGCCCACTGCGTAGAAGCCGTTGATCGGCTCCTTGTGATCGCGCGACGTGCCGACGACCTGACCGTGGATGTTAGTCGGGATGCCGCCCATCTGGTAGTGGATCGTCGGGACGACCGGAATCGGTTCCTTGATGCAGTCGACGTTCGCGAACTTCAGCGCGATTTCGCGGATCGACGGCAGACGCTTCATGATCGTCTCGGCGCCGATGTGCGACAGGTCGAGCAGCACGTGGTCCTTGTTCGGACCGACGCCGCGACCTTCCTTGATTTCCTGGTCCATCGAGCGCGACACGAAGTCACGCGGCGCGAGGTCCTTCAGCGTCGGCGCATAGCGCTCCATGAAGCGCTCGCCGTTCGCATTACGCAGGATACCGCCTTCGCCACGCACGCCTTCGGTGATCAGCACGCCCGCGCCGGCCACGCCGGTCGGGTGGAACTGCCAGAACTCCATGTCCTGCAGCGCGATGCCCGAGCGGGCCGCCATGCCGAGGCCGTCGCCGGTGTTGATGAACGCGTTGGTCGATGCCGCGAAGATCCGGCCTGCGCCGCCCGTCGCGAACAGCGTGGTCTTGCCTTCGATGATGTAGACGTCGCCCGTTTCCATTTCGAGGGCCGTCACGCCGAGCACGTCGCCGTCCGCGTCGCGGATCAGGTCGAGCGCCATCCATTCGACGAAGAACTGCGTCTTCGCCGCGACGTTCTGCTGGTACAGCGTGTGCAGCAGCGCGTGACCGGTACGGTCGGCGGCCGCGCAAGCGCGCTGGACCGGCTTCTCGCCGTAGTTCGCGGTGTGGCCGCCGAACGGGCGCTGGTAGATCGTGCCGTCCGCGTTGCGGTCGAACGGCATGCCGAAGTGCTCGAGCTCGTACACGACGTTCGGCGCTTCACGGCACATGAACTCGATCGCGTCCTGGTCGCCGAGCCAGTCGGAACCCTTGATCGTGTCGTAGAAGTGGAAGTGCCAGTTGTCTTCGCTCATGTTGCCGAGCGATGCGCCGATCCCGCCCTGCGCGGCGACCGTGTGCGAACGCGTCGGGAACACCTTCGACAGCACGCAGACCGACAGGCCCGCACGCGACAGTTGCAGTGCCGCACGCAAGCCGGAGCCGCCCGCGCCGACGATCACCACGTCGAACTTGCGACGCGGGAGGGAAGTTTTGATTGCAGCCATTCTTTACACTCTCCAGAGAATCTGCGCGGCGTAGCCCGCACATGCGAGCAGCCAGACGATGGTCAGCGATTGCAGCAGCAGGCGCACACCGACGGGCTTCACGTAGTCCATCCAGATGTCGCGCACGCCGACCCATGCGTGGTAGAAGAGGGAGAGCAGCGTCACGAAGGTGGCGAGCTTCATCCATTGCGCGGAGAAGATCGACGCCCAGCCGTCGTACGAGAAATCGTGCGCGCCGAAGAACAGCACGAGCAGGATGACCGTGTAGACGGCCATGATCGTGGCCGTGACGCGTTGCGCGAGCCAGTCGCGCAGGCCGTAGTGCGCGCCGACGACGAGGCGCTTCGAGCCGATTCGGTTGTTGGCTGCCATTTTCTTAGAATGCTCCGAACAGTTTGAGGGCCATCGCGATCGTGAGGGCGATCGAGATGACGAACACGACAGCCGCCGTCTTCTTGCCGCTTTCCTTCGTGACCGCGTCATGGTTGACGTCCATCAGCAGGTGACGGATGCCGGCGCAGAAGTGGTGGAAGAACGCCCAGGACAGCGCGAGGACGATCAGCTTGACGATGATGTTGGAGAGGAATTGCTTGAAGCCTTCGAAGCTGAGTTCGGAGGTGAGACTCTGGTCGAAGAGGTAAAGCAGGAACGGGAGGAACAGGAACAGCAGCGCACCGCTGACTCGATGGAGAATCGACAAGATCGCCGCCAGCGGCATGCGATATTTCATCGTGATATCGCCGAATCCGATGTTCCGGTATTCCGGCCTCGGCTTTCTTACTGCATCAGTCATGCTAGACCCCTACTTATGTTGTCACACTAATCCGCGATTTTAGCGCCTTTTTATATCGCGCTGCAGCGAAAACCTGCTCTGGATCGTTGCGCGACATGGAACAAAGGCGGCCCGAAACATGCTTCGCTCTACGTTGGGACGGCGAATGCACACAGCACGAGCAACTTCATCTTCAGCTCAAGTCGTTCTGATAGTAATACCCGGTTGTGACATACCAGCCGCGCCGCACTTCCACCGGCCGGTCACCATATGTATAGGACACGCGCTCGACAGACAGCAACGGAAAACCGGGCGGCACGTGCAGCAGGTCGGCCACCGCCGGCTCCGCCGCCACCGCGCGAATCTTCTCGGAGGCCCGGATCATGCGCGTGCCGAATTCCGTTTCGAACATCGCGTAGAGCGGCCCCTTGTACTCGCTGAGCCGCTCGAACGTCAGCCCGCGGAACATCGTGCCCGGCAGCCAGATCTCGTCCAGCACCGTCGCCACGCGCTCGAACTCGAGCAGCCGGCGCACCTGCACGACCGGGTCGGCCGGCTTCAGGTCGAGCTGGCGGGCGATCTCGGCCGGCGCGCGCAGCCGCCGGCACTCGAGCAGGCGGCTGACGTGCGGATGTTCGGCGCCATCGTCGGCGAGCAGGCGCAGGAAGCGGAATTGCGCGCGATCTTCATTGTGCGTCGCAACAAAAGTCCCCTTGCCCTGCCGGCGCACCACGAGGTTCTCTGCGGCCAGTTCATCGATCGCCTTGCGCACGGTGCCCTGGCTGACCTTGAAGCGGGCCGCGAGCTCGACCTCGCTCGGGATGATCTCGCCCGGCTTCCATTCACCCGATTCGAGACTCTGCGTGATCAATGCCTTGATCTGCTGGTATAAAGGACTGAACGTCGGCGACGGCGATGGCGTCGACGCGGGTTCGCCGACAGCCGGCTGCCCTGGGCCGCCTGCGCCGGTCGGATTCGCGTTGTTCGCCTGGTTCGATGTCATGGCGCGCATTTCATCACAAACCCATGTTTTCCGTCCACACAAATTCAGCAAAACATCTGTCTTATATAAGACATATGATACCGTTTGACTTTGCGCCTTTCGACTCCTAAACTCCGGGTCGAGCAAGGGTTCGCGGGTGTCAAGGCGCGTCCCCGGCCACGTGCCTCGGCCCGTCTCCAGGTTCACCGCACATGCAACCGCGAGTCCTCCGCCCTGCTTCAATGCAACGCTTCGCGTAACGCGCATAGAATGGCGTTTTCCCGAGCGTCCCACGCTTCACCCGTCCTGGAGAATTTCAATGGCTAAGCCCGCAAAGCGCGTTGCCGTCACCGGCGCCGCAGGTCAAATCGCTTACTCGCTGCTGTTCCGTATCGCGAACGGCGACCTGCTCGGCAAGGACCAGCCGGTCATCCTGCAACTGCTCGACCTCCCGCAAGCCCAAGCCGCCGTCAAAGGCGTCGTGATGGAACTGGATGACTGCGCGTTCCCGCTGCTGGAAAGCGTCGTGATCACCGACGACCCGAAGGTCGCATTCAAGGATGCAGACGTCGCACTGCTGGTCGGCGCCCGTCCGCGCTCGAAGGGCATGGAGCGCAAGGACCTGCTGTCGGCGAACGCCGAGATCTTCACGGTTCAGGGCGCGGCCCTGAACGAAGTCGCAAGCCGCGACGTGAAGGTGCTGGTGGTCGGCAACCCGGCCAACACGAACGCATACATCGCGATGAAGTCGGCGCCGGACCTGCCGAAGAAGAACTTCACGGCGATGCTGCGCCTCGACCACAACCGCGCGCTGTCGCAGCTCGCGGCCAAGTCGGGCAAGCCGGTCGCGTCGATCGAGAAGCTCGCGGTGTGGGGCAACCACTCGCCGACGATGTACCCGGACTTCCGCTTCGCGACCGTCGAAGGCGAATCGCTGCTGAACCTGATCAACGACGACGAATGGAACCGCAACACATTCATCCCGACCGTCGGCAAGCGCGGTGCGGCGATCATCGAAGCGCGCGGCCTGTCGTCGGCAGCGTCGGCAGCGAACGCGGCGATCGACCACGTGCGTGACTGGGTGCTCGGCACGAACGGCAAGTGGGTCACGATGGGCATTCCGTCGGACGGTTCGTACGGCATCCCCGAAGACATCATCTACGGCGTGCCGGTCGTTTGCGAAAACGGCGAATACAAGCGCATCGAAGGCCTCGAGATCGACGCGTTCTCGCGCGAAAAGATGGACGGCACGCTGGCCGAGCTGCTCGAAGAGCGCGACGGCGTTGCTCACCTGCTGAAGTAACGCACTGACCGGGCCGCTTTCGGGCAGCCCGGTTGCAGTACGGGCCTGCAGGCCCGGCGGCCACCCGCCGCCGGCCCCTGGCCCGTATTGCCCCGATCCGATCCGGACGCGTTTTGCCGCCCGCACGCACGATTCATGTGCGGCGCAGGCCCAGAACGTGCCCGAATCCGATTTTTCCACGTTGGCCCGCTTCCTGGACGCAGAAGAAGATGTCCGCGCTCTCCCCTGCAGAAGTGTTGTACGACGGTGCGGTTCCGCCCGCGATCCTGCCATGCTGCGACCACTACGCAGGCAGCGAAAAGCTGATGCGCAAGTCGCTCGCGCTGCAGGCCGAGCTGGGCCCCGTGTTCGATATCACGCTCGATTGCGAGGACGGCGCCGCCGTCGGCCAGGAAGCCGCGCACGCGGAACTGGTCGCCGCGATGCTCGGCGACGCCGAGAACCGCTACGGGCGCGTCGGCGCACGGGTCCACGACTTTTCCCACCCGCACTGGCGCGACGACGTGCGCATCATCCTGCGCGCGGCGCGCCCGCCCGCCTACCTGACGCTGCCGAAGATCGCGAATGCGGCCGACGCGGCCGAGATGTGCGCGTTCATCGAAGGCACCCGCCGCGAACTGGGCATCGCCCGGCCGATTCCGGTCGACGTGCTGGTCGAGACGCATGGCGCGCTCGCGCAGGCGGCCGCCCTCGCCGCGCTGCCGCTCGTCGGCACGCTGAGCTTCGGCCTGATGGATTTCGTGTCGGCGCACCACGGCGCGATCCCCGATTCGGCGATGCGCTCGCCCGGCCAGTTCGAGCACCCGCTCGTGCGGCGCGCGAAGCTCGAGATCGCCGCGGCCTGCCACGCGCACGGCAAGACGCCGTCGCACAACGTGACGACGGAAGTGCGCGACATGAGCGTCGTCGCGAACGACGCGCGCCGCGCGCGCGACGAGTTCGCGTTCACGCGGATGTGGAGCATCCATCCGGCGCAGGTCCGGCCGATCGTCGACGCGTTCGCACCGCGCACCGACGAGGTCGCGCTTGCGGCCGAGATCCTGCTGGCCGCGCAGGCTGCCGACTGGGGTCCGACGCGCCACGGCGACACGCTGCACGACCGCGCGAGCTACCGCTATTACTGGTCGGTGCTGCGCCGCGCGCGGGCGACCGGCCAGCCGGTGCCCGCCGAAGCGGAGCCGCTGTTCGGCCCGGCCGCTGCGGGAGACACGCGGTGAGCGCGCGCCGCCAGCGTGGCCGAAACAGTCTTTCACACCTCGACCGGCGCGCGGAGCGTGCAGCCGGCCGTGAGAATCGACAAAAAACGTAACGGAGCCTGAAAACCTGAAATATGCGCGGCCAAATAGGCGAAAATAGCGGCCGCTGCGCGCTTCCGGGGCGCGTGCAGTTTCAACCCGGCCGGTGGCCCAGGCCGCCGGCCTTTGCTAACTGATTTTCGAAAGGTTCTGACTCCATGAAGAAACTCCTGATCGCTACCGCCATCGGCGCCTTGTCCGCCACGATGCTGCTGTCGGCTCCGAGCGCGTTCGCCCAGGAAGCGGGCACGACCGCGAAGAAGGCAGCGGCGAAGCGCCCGGCGCCGGCCAAGCGCATCATCCCGCGCAGCAAGAAGGCGCAGGCACGCGCCGCAGCCAAGGTTGATCCGGTGCCGGACGGCGCCGTCAAGTGGGCGTGCAAGGACGGCCTGTCGTTCGACCTCGCCGGTGACATGAAGCGCGACCAGGTCGTCACGGTTCACTGGGCGAAGAAGAACTACAAGCTGCCGCGCCAGGCAACGACGACGGGCGCCGACACGTTCTACGATCCGGCAGCCGGCTTCAAGCTGATCGTGATCCCGAGCAAGGCGATGCTGTTCAGCGACGCGAACGGCGGCGAGCGCCTCGCGGACGAGTGCGTGACGCCGGAAATGGCGCAAGGCACGCCGGCGCCGACGCAGTCGAACGAGCTGAAGAACAACTAAGCCCGCTCACGCAGGCACCTCGATGTCCGCGCCGATCTCCAACGTCCGCCCTGCCCCGGATCCGGTACTCGTCGATATCGTCGACTACGTGCTGAATACGGGGATCGACAGCGCGCTCGCGCTGGAGACCGCGCGTCATTGCCTGATCGATACGCTCGGCTGCGGGCTCGAGGCACTGTCCTATCCGGCCTGCACCAAGCTCCTGGGCCCGGTCGTGCCGGGCACGATCGTGCCGAACGGCGCGAAGGTGCCCGGCACGTCGTTCCAGCTCGACCCGGTCCAGGCCGCGTTCGACATCGGCGCGATGATCCGCTGGCTGGACTTCAACGACACCTGGCTCGCCGCCGAATGGGGCCACCCGTCCGACAACCTGGGCGGGATCCTGGCGACGGCCGACTGGCTGTCGCGCACCGCCGTCGCCGCCGGCAAGACGCCGCTCGCGATGCGCGACGTACTGACCGCGATGATCAAGGCCCACGAGATCCAGGGCTGCATCGCGCTCGAGAATTCATTCAACCAGGTCGGGCTCGACCATGTGCTGCTCGTCAAGGTCGCGTCGACCGCCGTCGTCGGCCAGTTGCTCGACCTCACGCGCGACGAGCTGATCAACGCGGTATCGAACGCGTTCGTCGACGGCCATGCGCTGCGCACCTACCGCCACGCGCCGAACACAGGTTCGCGCAAGTCGTGGGCGGCCGGCGACGCGACGTCGCGCGCGGTGCGCGTCGCGCTGATCGCAAAGACGGGCGAAATGGGCTACCCGTCGGCGCTGAGCGCGCCGACCTGGGGTTTCTACGATGTGCTGTTCAAAGGGCAGCCGTTCCGCTTCCAGCGCCCGTACGGCACCTACGTGATGGAGAACGTGCTGTTCAAGATCGCGTTCCCCGCGGAATTCCACGCGCAGACCGCGGCCGAGGCCGCGATGCAGCTGCACGCGCAGCTCGCCGCGGCGGGGAAATCGACCGACGACATCAGCCGGATCACGATCCGCACGCACGCGGCGGCGATCCGGATCATCGACAAGCAGGGGCCGCTCGCGAACCCGGCCGATCGCGACCACTGCATCCAGTACATGGTCGCGGTGCCGCTGCTGTTCGGCCGGCTGACGGCGGCCGACTACGAGGACGCGGTCGCCGCGGACCCGCGCATCGACGCGCTGCGCGCGAAGACGGTGTGCGTCGAGGACCCGCAGTTCACGAAGGATTACCACGATCCGGACAAGCGATCGATTGCGAATGCGCTGACAATCGAGTTCGCGGACGGATCGACGCTTGCCGAAGTGGTGGTCGAGTATCCGATCGGCCACAAGCGACGCCGCACTGACGGCATCCCGCTGCTGATCGAGAAATTCAGGACCAACCTCGCCCGCCGCTTCCCGGCAAAGCAGCAACAAGCGATTCTCGACGTGTCGCTGGACCAGGCAGAGCTCGAAGCGATGCCGGTCAATGAGTACGTCGACTTGTATGTGATATAGCCGTCAGATACAGGACTCTTTGTTTCCTAGACTTGAACCCAGGAAAATCACCATGGCCCACAATCTCCACAAGACCCTCAAGGAATTCGACAGCGGTTCCGGCAAAGGCAAGTTCTACTCGCTGCCGCAACTCGGCAAGGAACTGAAGACGAAGATCGAACGCCTGCCGGTGTCGATCCGTATCGTGCTCGAGTCCGTGCTGCGCAACTACGACGGCAAGAAGATCACCGAGGAACACATCGAGCAGCTCGCGAACTGGCAGCCGACCGCGAAGCGTGTCGACGAAATCCCGTTCGTCGTGTCGCGCGTCGTGCTGCAGGACTTCACGGGCGTGCCGCTGCTCGCCGACATCGCGGCCATGCGCGGCGTCGCGAAGCGCGCGGGCAAGAACCCGAAGAAGATCGAGCCGCTGGTCCCGGTCGATCTCGTCGTCGACCACTCGGTCCAGATCGACTACTTCGCGCAGAAGGACGCGCTCGACCTGAACATGAAGCTGGAATTCCAGCGCAACAACGAGCGCTACCAGTTCATGAAGTGGGGCATGCAGGCGTTCGACACGTTCAAGGTCGTGCCGCCGGGCATCGGCATCGTCCACCAGGTGAACCTCGAGTACCTCGCGCGCGGCGTCCACAAGAAGAAGGATGCGGACGGCACCGTCTTCTACCCGGACACCCTCGTCGGCACGGACAGCCACACGACGATGATCAATGGCATCGGCGTGGTCGGCTGGGGCGTGGGTGGCATCGAGGCGGAAGCCGGCATGCTGGGCCAGCCCGTGTACTTCCTGACGCCGGACGTCGTCGGCGTCGAGCTGAAGGGTCAGCTGCGCGAAGGCGTGACGGCCACCGACCTGGTGCTGACCATCACCGAAATGCTGCGCAAGGAAAAGGTCGTCGGCAAGTTCGTCGAGTTCTTCGGTGAAGGCACGAAGTCGCTCGCGCTGCCGGACCGCGCGACGATCGCGAACATGGCGCCGGAATACGGCGCGACGATGGGCTTCTTCCCGGTCGACGAGAAGACGATCGACTACTTCAAGGGCACGGGCCGCACGAAGGCGGAAATCGCCGCGTTCGAAAACTACTTCAAGGCGCAGGACCTGTTCGGCATTCCGAAGGCCGGCGACATCGACTACTCGAAGACGCTGACGCTGGATCTCGCCACGGTCGCGCCGTCGCTGGCAGGCCCGAAGCGTCCGCAGGACCGCATCGAGATCGGCCACGTCAAGTCGACGTTCACCGACCTGTTCTCGAAGCCGGTCGCGGAAAACGGCTTCGCGAAGAAGACGGAAGACCTCGGCGCCGAGTACACGACGAGCAACGGCGTCAACGTGAAGAACGGCGACGTGCTGATCGCCGCGATCACGTCGTGCACGAACACGTCGAACCCGAGCGTGCTGCTGGCTGCCGGCCTGCTCGCGAAGAAGGCCGTCGAAGCCGGCCTGACCGTCGCGCCGCACATCAAGACGTCGCTCGCCCCGGGATCGCGCATCGTCACCGAGTACCTGACGAAGACGGGCCTGCTGCCCTACCTCGCGAAGCTCGGCTTCGAAGTCGCCGCGTACGGCTGCACGACCTGTATCGGCAACGCGGGCGACCTGACGCCGGAACTGAACGAAGCGATCACGAAGAACGACATCGTCGCGGCCGCCGTGCTGTCGGGCAACCGTAACTTCGAAGCGCGTATCCACCCGAACATCCGCGCGAACTTCCTGGCGTCGCCGCCGCTCGTCGTCGCGTACGCGATCGCCGGCAACATCACGCGCGACCTGATGACCGAGCCGGTCGGCCAGGGCAAGGGCGGCAAGGACATCTACCTCGGCGACATCTGGCCGACGAGCGACGAAATCCACGCGCTGCTCAAGTACGCGCTCGATCCGAAGAAGTTCGAGGACAACTACGCGAAGCTGACCAAGAAGGGCGACCTCTGGAGCAAGATCGAGGGCGAGACGGGTCAGGTCTATGACTGGCCGACGTCGACGTACATCGCGGAGCCGCCGTTCTTCGGCAAGGACTTCTCGATGGAACCGACCGACGAGATCGTCACGGTCAAGGGCGCGCGCGCGCTCGGCATCTTCGGCGACTCGGTCACGACCGACCACATCAGCCCGGCAGGCTCGATCAAGGAAGACTCGCCGGCAGGCAAGTGGCTGAAGGAGAACGGCGTGCAGAAGGCCGACTTCAACAGCTACGGCTCGCGCCGCGGCAACCATGACGTGATGATGCGCGGCACGTTCGCGAACGTCCGGATCAAGAACCTGATGATCCCGGCGAAGGCAGACGGCACGCGCGTCGAAGGCGGCCTGACGATCCACCAGCCGAGCGGCGAACAGCTGTCGATCTACGACGCGGCGATGAAGTACATCGACGCCGACACGCCGACCGTCGTGTTCGCAGGCGAAGAGTACGGCACGGGCTCGTCGCGCGACTGGGCCGCGAAGGGCACGCAACTGCTCGGCGTGAAGGCCGTGATCGCACGCAGCTTCGAGCGGATCCACCGTTCGAACCTGGTCGGCATGGGCGTGCTGCCGCTGCAGTTCAAGGGCGCGGACAGCATCCAGTCGCTCGGCATCACCGGCGACGAAACGTTCGACATCGAAGGCCTCGGCGACGACTTCAAGCCGCAGCAGGACGTCACGCTCGTGATCAACGGCAAGGACGGCGAAACGAAGCGCGTGCAGGTGCTGCTGCGCATCGATACGCCGATCGAAGTCGATTACTACAAGCATGGTGGTATCCTGCCGTTCGTGCTGCGCTCGCTGCTCGCAGCGTAAGCGCTCCGCTTTTGCAGGTGCCGCACCGCTTCGGCGGCTGCGGCCGATTTGGAAGCCCGGTCTCGTACCGGGCTTTTTTTTCGACTGCGCAGTCAGTCGAGCGTTTACTCTAATTCGCGGGCCGCCCGCGTTCGCCGAAAGCCACCCGAAAGACTGTGTTCCACAGTTCGGAACAACCCGGTGGCAACCGCCCCTTTTTTCATCCGCCTGCGTCGACGCGCAGCCCGATCGGCACACTGCCCGCGCCAGGTTGACCACATAGTGCGATCCCGCACGCCGCGACAGCCGCCAGACGCTTGCGCACGCGCCGCACTACACACGCCGACACCACGACGGTTCCCGTGCAACGACAGACGCTGCGCATGCCACGGCGGCAGATGCGCATCGCAGTGCTGCAACCGACGCCGCGCGAACCGGTTCCGTTCGTCGCCCGCACCGGCGCGGCTTGCGCCGCATCGGGGGCCGCGCCCTTGTCAGAACTGACAGCTATGGAAACTGGCAGCTACCTGAAACGTGCCGGCATCCCTACGCTCGTCTGCGCTCGCGGCCCCACAAGGGCCGGGGTTCCAACCACGTCGTCTCTCCTCAAAAGGACTCCCGATGAAACGGAACGCCTGGTTTGCCCTTCCCCTCCCGTCACCCCGCCGCCTCGCCTGTGCGTGGCCGCTCGTGCTTGCCGCCGGCACGGCGCACGCCGCGACGGACTGGGTGGACACCCACACGAAGGCCTTTCTGACCGGCCCGCAACTGATGGCGCGCAGCGCGGCGCCGTCGCTCGAGCTCGCAGCAGGCGAGACGACCGACATTGTCGTCAGCCTGAAGCTGCGCAACGCTGCGCAGCTCAAGCAGCTTGCCCGCGACGTGAACCGTCCCGGCAACGCGCGGTACCACAAGTTCCTGACGCGCGAGCAGTTCCTCGCCGACTACGCGCCGAACGACGCGCAGGTGAAAGCGGTCGTCGACTATCTGCGCAAGAGCGGTTTCATCAACATCGACGTCGCGCCGAACCGGCTGCTCGTGTCCGCGCGTGGCACGGCCGGCACGATCAAGACCGCGTTCAACACGCCGCTCGTGCACTTCGAGTACGCGGGCCGCTCGGGCTTCGCGAATGCCGCGACCGCACAGGTGCCGCGCGCGCTCGGCGACGTCGTCGGCTCGGTGCTCGGGCTGCAGGACGTCGCGCGCGCCCGGCCGCTGCTGCGTGTCGGCAACGTCGCGAAACCGCGAGCGCTCGCGGCGGGCACCGCGACCGGCCACTATCCAAAGGAATTCCCGGGCCTCTACAACGCAACCGGCGTGCCGACCGCGGCCGGCGTGACGGTCGGCATCATGACGATCGGCGGCGTCGCGCAGACGCTGCAGGACCTGAAGACCTTCACGTCGAGCAACGGCTACGGTGCGGTGTCGACGCAGACGGTCAAGACCAACGGCACCGGCGGCAACTACACCGACGACCAGGAAGGCCAGGGCGAATGGGATCTCGACAGCCAGTCGATCGTCGGCGCGGCGGGCGGACAGGTCGGCAAGCTCGTGTTCTACATGGCGGACCTGAACGCGGCCGGCAACACGGGGCTCACACAGGCGTTCAACCGCGCGGTGTCGGACAACGTCGCGAAAGTGATCAACGTGTCGCTCGGCTGGTGCGAGACCGACGCATCCGCCGACGGCACGCTCGACGCCGAGGAGCAGATCTTCACGACGGCGGCCGCACAAGGCCAGACGTTCTCGGTGTCGTCCGGCGACGAAGGCGTGTACGAATGCAACAACCGCGGCTATCCGGACGGCGCGAACTACACGGTGTCGTGGCCGGCATCGTCGCCGCACGTGCTCGCGATCGGCGGCACGACGCTCTATACGACGTCCGCGGGCGCGTTCTCGAACGAGACGGTGTGGAACGAAGGTCTCGACAGCAATGGCAAGCTTTGGGCGACGGGCGGCGGCATCAGCACGATCCTGCCAGCGCCGTCGTGGCAGTCGGGCAGCAACCGGCAGTTGCCGGACGTGTCGTTCGATGCCGCGCAGAGCACCGGCGCGTATATCTACAACTACGGCCAGCTGCAGCAGATCGGCGGCACGAGCCTCGCCGCGCCGATCTTCTCGGGCTTCTGGGCGCGGCTCCTCGCGGCCAACGGCACGGGCCTCGGCTTCCCCGCCGGCAACCTGTACCGCGCGATTCCGGTGAACCCGGCGCTCGTCCGCTATGACGTCGTGTCGGGCAACAACGGCTACCAGGGCTACGGCTATACGGCCGGCCGGGGCTGGGACTACACGACCGGCTTCGGCAGCCTGAACATCGCGAACCTCAACCAGCTGATCCGCTCGGGCGGCTTCTGAGCGATGCATGACGGCCGGTGCGCGGCGGGCTGGATGCCGCGCACCGGCCAGTCGGCGCGCATCGCCCACCATTATCCACCGAGTGAATACAGACATCACAAACATCCATTGGATTCATTTTCACGCAGGTGCGAAAGTGTGCGTTCACCAAACCTGCGATGGCCCGCGATGTCCACTACCGATCTGCAGCCCCTCAGTGCCTCTCTTCAGGATGGCTTACCAACACGACAACGGGTGGCGGCGCTGCTCGCCATTTCACTCGCGGTAGCGATGGCCAGCCTAGATACGGCCATTACCAATACCGCGCTCCCGACCATCGCCACCAGCATCGACTCCGATCCTTCGTCGGTGATATGGGTGGTCAATGCGTATCAGCTTGCAATGGTCGCAACGCTGCTTCCGTTTGCATCCCTTGGCGAGATAGTCGGGCACCGGCGCGTCTATATCGCGGGGCTTGTGCTGTTCACCGCGAGCTCGCTCGCGTGCGGCGTCGCGTGGTCCCTTCCCACGCTCGCAACCGCGCGCGCGTTCCAGGGCGTCGGCGCCGCCGCCATCATGAGCGTGAATACCGCGCTCATCCGCTTCTCCTATCCCGCGAGGTTGCTTGGGCGCGGCGTCGGATTGAACGCGCTCGTCGTCGCCGTCTCTTTCACCGTGGGGCCGACCGTCGCATCGGCGATCCTGTCCATTGCGTCGTGGCACGCGCTGTTTCTGATCAATGTCCCTGTCGGTGTGCTGGCCATCGCTTTGGCGGTCCGCACGTTGCCGATAACCGACCGCGCGCGGCATCGCTTTGACGTGATCGCCGCGCTGCTATGCGCGGGCTTCTTCGCACTGCTGATACTCGGGCTGGACACGGCCTCTCATCACGGCATTTCGATACCCGTCGCGGTCGAATGGACCGTCGCGGCCATGTGCGGCTACGCGCTGCTTCGACGTCACGCGCATCACCCCGCTCCGATGCTGGCGGCCGATCTGTTCCGGCGCCCTGTCTTCGTGCTGTCCGCCGCCACGTCGGTTTGCTCGTTTGCGACGCAAGGCCTCGCGTTCGTGTCGCTGCCGTTTTTCCTGCAAGTCGGCCTCGGAAACAGCCAGGTTGCGACAGGCTTCCTCATGACGCCCTGGCCGGCCGTCGTGGCGATCATGGCGCCCGTTGCCGGACGTCTGGCCGATCGATACTCCGCGGGCACGCTCGGCACCATCGGCCTCTTCACGTTGTGCGTTGGCATGGCATCGTTGGCCACGCTGCCGCCGACGCCCGCGACGATCGACATTGCGTGGCGAATGGTGGTGTGCGGCGCCGGATTCGGCTTTTTTCAGGCACCCAATCTCAAGGCGCTGATGGGAAGCGCACCGCCCGAACGCAGCGGCGGCGCCAGCGGCGTCGTCGCCACGGCACGCCTGCTCGGACAGACGCTGGGCGCCGCGCTGGTCGCGCTGTGCTTCAACGTCTGCGGCGCCCATGGCCCGGTCGTCGCGTTGTGGGTCGGCAGTGCGTTTGCGCTGATGGGCACGATGGTCAGTTGCCTTCGACAACTGCCGCGCTGGCGGCACGTGTGACGCACCATTCGTTGAATTTCCGTCGCCTGCCGTCGCGATGAACGATGGAACCGGCCGGCGTGTTACGCGAGCCGGCGGACCGCTGTGCGAATTTTCTCCCTCAGCCACGCTTGCGCCGGCGCGCTATCGTGGCGCCGATGCCAGTACATCGACCAATGAAAGCCCGTCGACGAAAACGGGAGCTCCTTGAGCACCAATCCGTCTTCCGCGAAGCATCGGGCCATGCGTGCAGACATCACCGCAATCATCGACGAACGACGCAGCAGGTGCGGGACAACCAGCCAGTGCGGGACATTCAGCGCCACGTTCCGCACCCGCTGCATGTCGGCCAGCATCGCGTCGACGTAACGGCCATCGGTCGAACTCATCGACACCTTGAGATGCGGCAACGCGAGAAACAATTCCATCGTCATCTCGTCGGCGGCATGCGGGTGGCCTTGCGCCAGCACACACACCATGCGGTCGTCGAACAACGGCGTCGATCGCACCGCGCTCGTATGCTCAAGATCCATGCTCACCGCGACGTCGATATCGTCGGCATCGAGCGCGATCACGGTCTGACGCGGCGGTACATGCACCACGTCGAGCGTCACGCCGGGCGCTTCCTGTTCGAGTTGCTCCAGCAACGCCGGCATCAACAGATACTCGAGCACGTCCGACATTCTGAGCCGATAGTGCTGCGTCGTCGTCGCCGGATCGAACGAACTGCTGGACTTGACGAGCCGCTCCGCCTGGCGAAGCAGCTGTCTCAGCGGCTCTTCCAGTTCCAGCGCGCGCGGTGTCGGCTCCATACCCGATGCGTTGCGTATCAACAGCTCGTCACGCATCAGCACGCGCAAACGCCGCAGCGCGCTGCTCATCGCGGACTGACTCAACCCGACCTTCGCCGCGGCACGCGTCACATGCTTTTCGGTCAGCAATGCATCGAGCACGACGAGCAGGTTCAGATCAACGCTACGTAGGTTCATAAGTCGTCACGAATCAGGTTTGCAGTTCAGTGTCGCGCCCGCACAGTCGCACTACTTCGTCACGCAATCCGCCTCGCATTCCGACATGGCCGGCACGCCGGCCCGGTGCGACGGCGCGAACAGCCGCAGCCCGCTTGCGATACTCGCGGCCCCCGCGAAACCCGCGCCAAGCATCAGCGCCAGCGTCGGCCCGTGGCGCCCGGCGATCCCGAACGACAGCGCGACCAGCGCCGCGCCTGTCGCCTGCCCGATCAGCCGTGCGGTCGCGACGATCCCGCTCGCGCCGCCGCTGCGCTCGGGCGGCGCGCTCGTCATCAGCGCCTTCAGGTTGGGCGACTGGAAGAAGCCGAAACCCGCGCCGCACAGCATCATCCGCCAGCCGATGTCGAACACGTTTGGCGCCGCCGGCAGCGCGGCGAGCGACACCATGCCCGCGCTCAGCAACGCGAGCCCGATCGCGCCGAGCAGTCCCGGCGGGTAACGATCCGACAGCCGTCCCGCGATCGGCGCCGCAAGCGCGACGATCACCGACCACGGTGTCATCAGGAATCCCGTTTCGACCACGCTGCGATGCTGGACAGTTTCGAAATAGAACGGCAGCGACACGAACGCAAGCCCCTGCGCGGCAAACGCGCAACCGGCGGTCAGCGCGGACAGCGCGAACACGGGCCGCCTGAACAGGTCGACCGGCAGCATCGGTGCCGGGTGCCCGGCCTGGCGGCGGACCAGCAGCCAGCCGAACCCGAGCGCGACGGCGGCCGCCGCGAGCACGACGTGCAGCGGCGCACGCTGCGCGAATTCGCCGAGCGCGAAGATCAGTGCCGCGAACGTGACCACGTTGAACAGCGCGGCGAACGGATCGAACGCATGGCGGCCGCGTGCCGTCGGCGGCAGCGACGGGATCGCGACCGCGAGCGCGCATACGCCGAGCGGCACGTTCACCGCAAACAGCCACGGCCACGTGGCCACCGACAGGATCAGCGATGCGATCGTCGGCCCCACCGCGAACGACACGCCGACGACGAGCGAGTTGAATCCGACGCCGCGCCCGAGTCGATGCGCGGGAAACAGGTTGCGGATCAGCGCGACGTTGACGCTCATGACCGCGCTCGCGCCAAAGCCCTGCACGACCCGGGCGGCGGTGAGGAGCGGCAGCGTGGACGCGCGCGAGCAGCCGAGCGACGCCAGCGTGAACACCGCGAGGCCCGCGACGTACACGCGCTTGTGGCCGACGATGTCGCCGAGCGACGCGAACGGCAGCAGCGTCGCGACCATCGCGAGCTGGTATGCGTTGATGATCCACACGGACGCGGCGGGCGACGCATGCAGGTCGGCGGCGATCGCGGGCAGCGCGGTGTTCGCGATCGCCGTGTCGAGCGTCGCGAGCGCGACGCCAAGCAGCACGGCGGCCATCGCGCGCCAGTTGACGGCCGGCTCCATGGCGCCGGCGCTAGGTGCGAATTCGGACAAGACGGGACTCGGCTGACGAGCGACGCGCGGGGTCGCGGCGTCTTGGGTTGACCGGCGCGGGCGGCGTGCGTCTCGAGACGTACAACCGGGGCGCACGCCGCCGCGTCCGCCATTGTTGCAGAGCCGCATCGAACGTGCAGGCCGCCGCCTCATCAGTCAGAAAAACGAAAGCTTGCGTGTCGCCGTGCGTCCCGCTCAGGCCACGGCGCCGAGCTGCGTCAGGATCGCGGGATTTTCCAGCGTCGACGTATCCTGCGTGATCGGTTCGTCGTTCGCTAGCGCGCGCAGCAGGCGCCTCATGATCTTGCCGGAGCGCGTCTTCGGCAGGTTGTCGCCGAAGCGGATCTCGCGCGGCTTCGCGATCGGGCCAATCTCGCTTGCAACCCATGCGCGCAGCGCGTGCGCGAGCGCCGCCGCGACTTCCCCGTGCGGCCGGCCGGACTTGGTCACGACGAATGCGACGATCGCCTCGCCGGTCAGCTCGTCGACACGGCCCACCACGGCGGCCTCGGCGACGTCCGGATGCGCGACCAGCGCCGACTCGATCGTCATCGTGCCGAGGCGGTGGCCCGACACGTTGAGCACGTCATCGATCCGGCCCGTGATCGTGAAGTAGCCAGTATCGGCATCGCGAACCGCGCCGTCCCCGGCGAGATACAGCGCGCCGCCAAGCTCGGCCGGAAAATAGGTGCGGCGAAAGCGCTCGCGGTCGCCCCACACGGTACGCAGCATCGACGGCCACGGGCGCGTGACGACGAGCGAGCCGCCCTGCCCGTTCGGCACCTCGCGCCCGGCCTCGTCCACGATCGCCGCGTGGATGCCCGGCAGCGGCAGCGTGCACGATCCCGCGACGAGCGGCGTCGCGCCCGGCAGCGGCGCGATCAGCTGGCCGCCGGTTTCGGTTTGCCACCATGTATCGACGACAGCACAGCGACCGCCGCCGACCGCTTCGTCATACCACTTCCATACGTGCGGATTGATCGGTTCGCCGGCCGTGCCGATCACGCGCAGGCTGCGCAGGTCGAACTGCGCCGGATGGGTCGCGGGATTTTCGTGTGCGCCCTTGATCAGCGCGCGGATCGCGGTCGGCGCGGTGTAGAAGATCGACACCCGGTGGCGCTCGATCATCCGCCAGAAACGCCCCGGATCGGGATACAGCGGCACGCCCTCGTACACGACCTGCGTCGCGCCGCACAGCAGCGGTCCGTACGCGATGTAGGTGTGGCCGGTGATCCAGCCGATGTCGGCGGTGCACCAGACGATATCGTCCGGCTTCAGGTCGAAGGTCCAGTACATCGTCTGCGCGGCCCACATCAGGTAGCCGCCGGTCGCATGCTGCACCCCTTTCGGCTTGCCGGTCGAGCCCGACGTGTAGAGCACGAACAGCGGATGCTCGGCGTCGACCCACTCCGGCTCGCAATGCGGCGGCTGGTCGGCGATCGCGTCGTGCAGCCAGACGTCGCGCGGCGGATGCCACGCGATCGCGGCGCCGGTGCGCCGGTACACGATCACGCGCCGTATCGCGTCGCACTGGCCGAGCGCCAGCGCGTCGTCCACGATCTGCTTGAGCGGCAGCGCCTTGCCGCCGCGCATCTGCTCGTCGGCCGTGATCAGCACGACCGCGCCGAGATCGGCAATCCGCTCGTTCAGCGATTTCGCCGAGAAGCCGCCGAACACGACCGAATGGATCGCACCGATCCGCGTGCATGCGTGAATCGCGACGATCGCCTCGATCGACATCGGCAGATAGATCACCACGCGGTCGCCCTTGCGCACACCGTCGGCCTTCAGCGCATTCGCGAGCCTGCACACGCGGGCGAGCAGGTTCGCATAGCTGACGGTCGTGACGGCCCCGTCGTCGGACTCGAACACGATCGCGGCGCGCTCGCCTTGGACGCGTGCGACGTGCCGGTCGAGACAGTTGTGCGACGCGTTCAGTTCGCCGTCGTCGAACCAGCGATAGAACGGCGCATCCGAATCGTCCAGCGTGCGCGTAAACGGCTTGTGCCAATCGAGCATCGCACGGGCGCGGCGCGCCCAGAATCCCTCGTAATCGCGCTCGGCTTCGGCCGCGAGCGCGCGATACGCGTCCATGCCCGCGACGTTCGCGGTTGCGGCAAGTCGCGCCGGCAGCGTGTCGGGATGCGCGTGATGCGGGTCAAGTGTGGACATGCGGGTGTCTCCGTGTGGTTGTCAGCGAATGGCCGTGCAGGTTCAACGATCGGCCAGCAAGGCTTCGGTCGCGAGCAGCAGCAGATCGCAGTGCTCGGCGGAGAACGGCAGCGGCGGGCGGATCTTCAGCACGTTGCCCGACGCACCGCACGTGCTGATCAGAATGCGGCGCCTGCGCAGGCCGTTCACGATCCGCAGCGCCTCGGCCGCGTCGGGCGCGCCGCCCCGTTGCGGATCGACGCATTCGACGGCGACATACAGGCCCGCACCGCGCACGTCGCCGATCGAGCGGTACGCGCCCTTCAGGCGCTCGAAGCCCTCCTTCAGATACCGGCCGACCCGGGCCGCGCGTTCGATCAGCCGCTCGTTCTCGATCACGTCGAGAACGGCGGCGGCAGCCGCGCAGCACACCGTATTGCCGCCGAACGTGTTGAAGTAGCCCGAGCGCGACGCGAACGACGCCAGCACGTCCGGCCGCGCGACGACGGCGGCGATCGGCATGCCGTTGCCCATCGGCTTGCCCATCACGACGAGGTCGGGGGTGATGCCGTGACGGCCGAATCCCCACATGCCCGCGCCGGTGCGGCCAAAGCCCGGCTGAACCTCGTCGGCGATGTACACGCCGCCCGCGCGCGTCACGACGTCGACGGCCGCCTGCAGGAAGCCCGGCGGGTCGGGAAACAGGCCGTCGCTGGAAAAGACCGAATCCGCGATCATGCCGGCGAAGCGGATGCCGTGGCGGGCCATGTCGGCGATCGCCTGCTCGACGTGCGACGCGAAAGCCGCGGCAACGTCCGGCGCGCCGCGGTAACCGTCCGGCGCCGGCACGGTGCGCACGTGCTCGCCCAGCGGCACGCCGGGACCGAAAGCCGGCGTGATCTCGGCAACCGCGGTCGAATGGCCGTGATACGCGAAGCGCGTGACGATGAAGCCCGTACCTCCCGTGTGATAGCGGGCGATGCGCATCGCGAGATCGACACTCTCGGTGCCGCTGCTCGTGAACAGGACCTGCGACAACGGCTCGGGAAACGTGCCGAGCAGGCGCTCGGCATACGCATACACGACTTCCGACAGGTAGCGCGTGTGGGTATTCAGGCACGCCGCCTGTCGCGCGATCGCGTCGACGACGTGCGGATGGCAGTGGCCGACCGACGGCACGTTGTTGTAAGCGTCAAGGTACTCGCGGCCTTCGTGATCGTACAGCCACACGCCGTTCGCGCGCACGATGTGGACCGGCTCCTCGTAGAAGAGCGGCACGGCGCTGCCGAACACCTTGCTGCGCCGCTCGATCAGCCCGTGCACCGTCGGATCGATCCCGCGTCGCGACGCGGGATCGAAGGCGTTCAGCGCGAGCATGTTGTCTGCATACACGATCGTTCTCCTGAATTAATTCAAACGGATGGGTGCCGCATCGCCTACAGATCGAGGCTCGGCGGAAGCTGGCGGAAGCCGCGCGTCTTGATCAGCAGGTAGCCGATGCCGGCGACGAGCCACGTGGTGCCGATGATTTGCGCGAGCGAATCCATGTTGATCCACACGTAGACGATCACCACGAAGCCGACGAGCGGCATCAGCAGATAGCGCACGTGCTGTGCGCCGGCCGGCTTCGCGCGCACGAGCGTGCCGATCGCGCTCGTCAGCTCGCCGTCGCGCCGCACGTAGTACAGCCAGATCACCGCGAGGTTCAGCGCCGCGAACGCGAACATCGCCCCGTAGTTGACGAGATTGGACAGCGTGTCCATGTTCGCGAGGTTGCCGAGGATGAATTCGATCGCGCAGATGAGCAGGATGCTCCAGTGCGGCGTGCGCCAGCGCCGGTTGACCTTCGCGAAGATCGCCTTCGGCAGCAGCGTGTCGCGGCCCATGCCGAACAGCAGCCGCGCGCCGGCCGCCGTCGCGACAATGTTGAACACGCCGAGCTCGGTCAGGTAGCCAGCCGTGAAGAACAGGCCGAACCCTTCTCCGCCGGTCATGCGTGACACCTGGAACAGTGTCGTGTTGACCCAGGTTTCGTTGCCGATGTGCTGCCGCCAGTCGGGAATCACCAGCATCGCCACGTAGCCGCATGCGAACATCGTCAGCGTGCCGATGCCGATGCACCAGTAGATCGCGCGCGGAATGTCGCGCTTCGGCCGCCGGGTTTCCTCGGCGAGCGTCGTGATCGCGTCGAAGCCGAGGAAGCTGAAGATCGCGAGCGACGTCGCCGCCGCGAGGCTCGACATGCTGTCGAACTGGAACGGCGACGTGCTCAGCAGCGTACCGGTGCCGACGTGATGCACGAGCACTGCGCGCCCCCATACCAGGATCGACAGCCACACCACGAATTCGCCGAGCGCCAGCAGCCACAAACCGAGGCGGGACATCAGCTGCACTCCGAACAGGTTGATCATCCCGGTTCCGACCGAGAACACGCCGAGCAGCATCCAGTACGGCACGTGCGGAAGATACTGCTGCGCGAAATACGCGGAGCTCGACGCAGTGACCGTCGGAATGAGGATGTAGTCGAGCGTCAGCACCCAGCCTGCCAGGAACCCGAGATACGGGTTCCAGCCGCGCCCGACGTAGCTGTAGACGGACCCCGCCAGCGGGAAATTGCGCACCATCACTGCGTAGCTGAACGCGGTGAACAGCATCGCGATGCCAGCCAGCAGGTAAGGCAGCGCGACCGTGCCGCCGGACAGCTTCAGCAGGATGCCGAAGATGATCGCCGGCGCGATCGGCACCATGTAGTTCAGCCCGAACGCGGTCAACTGCCACACGTTCATCGTGCGCTCGAGTTCCTGCACGTAGCCGTACTTCGATACGTCGTGCTCGGCGTCGGCCGGCATCGAATCGACAGGTAGATGCATCGTCGTCTCCCCGAAGGGGCGCGCGGGCGGGCCGCCTGCGCGCAGGTGGATGAGTGGTGGCGGGCCTACAGTGCGTCGATGCTCTCCGGCAGCGTCTGCCCACCGTCGACGACGAGCGTCTGCCCGGTGATGAAGGACGCCTCGCGCGACGCGAGGAAGAGCGCGGCCCAGCCGATGTCGTGGACGGTACCGAGACGCTTGAGCGGAATCGACCGGGTCATCTGCTCGAGATACCCGGGGCCCATCTCTCTCAGCCCCTCGGTCATCACGTTGCCCGGCAGCACTGCATTGATCGTGATGCCGTCGCGCGCGAGCTCGAGCGCGGCCGAGCGCATGAAGCCGAGCTGCGCGGCCTTGCTGGCCGCATAGTGGGCCCAGCCCGGGTAGCCCGTGACAGGGCCGGTGATCGACGAGGTCAGGATCACGCGCCCCGCTTCGGCGCGCCTCAGCCACGGCAGGCACGCCTGCACGGCGAACAGCGAGCCGCGCGCGTTGACGTTGAGCACGTGATCCCATGCGTGCGCGTCGATGTCTTCCAGCGCCGCACTCGGAAACACGCCGGCGTTCGCGCACAGCACGTCGATGCCGCCGTACTGCTCGACAACACCGCGCGCCATCTCGTCCAGCGACGCACGATCGCCGACGTCGGCGACGAACGGCGCGGCATCGCCGCCGGCGGCGACGAGTCCGTCCGCACAGGCCCGGGCGGCGTCCGGCGAGCGAGCGACGACGGCAACACGCGCGCCGCTGCGGGCAAATACGTCGGCAATCCCCTTGCCGATTCCCCGGCTTGCGCCGGTCACGATCACGACCTTTCCACGCATTGGACTCAACACGGCAGACTCCTCCTTGAACGTTGTGTCATCTTGCGGCCGTGCATCGGGATTCGGTTTGACACGCCGATACAGTTGCTTGATCGGCCGTGACGGCAAGGGTCAACCCCGATCCCGCCGTCTCACGGGCGGCTGCGGCGCGATACCGCGGGTTCACCCTGAGCGGCGTTGCCGCGTCCGGTCAACGCATTGCGTGTTGCGGTCAAACGGTTTGCGGGGAGCCCGCGTGAAGATGGACGCCTCTTCCACCCGGAGTCCGACATGACCGCTCGTACCGATCCCGATTACCGGCAGTTCATCCGCCAACTGTCCGACCTGGCCCGTCTGGCGCTTCCCCGCTACGGAATCGAAAGCGACGCGCGCATCGATCTGCTCAGCCACTCCGAGAACACGGTGTTCAAGATTTCCGACCCGCGCACGCTCACGCGCACGGTGATGCGCATTCATCGGCCGAACTATCAGACGCGCAACGCCATCCAGACCGAACTCGACTGGATGCGGGCGCTCAACGAGGCCGGCATCGGAACGCCGCAGGCGGTGCCCGCGCTGGACGGTTCGCTGCTTCAGGAGGTCACGCACGCAACGGTCGGCACACGCGCGCTCGCGGTGTTCCGCTGGATCGACGGCGACTTCCCCGACGAACACCACCTCGACGCGTCGCAACGCTACCTCGGCCAGCTGAGCGCGCGGATGCACGCGCAATCGAAGGCATGGTCGCGCCCCGCCTATTTCGAACGGATCGTCTGGGACGATGCCGGCACGATCGGGCCGCACGCGCACTGGGGCCGTTGGCAGGATGCGCCCGGGCTCACCAGCGTGCGTCGCGCGGTGCTTGCACGAACCGAGACGCTACTGCGAGAACGTCTCGACGCCTTCGGCAGGACACCCGATCGCTTCGGGCTGATTCACGCGGACATGCGGATCGCGAATCTGCTGGTGGATGGCGACGATACCCACGTGATCGATTTCGACGACTGCGGAATCGGCTGGTTTCTGCACGACATGGCGTCGACCCTCAGCTTCATCGAACACCGCCCCGGCATCGAGCGGCTGATGGACGCGTGGGCGGAAGGTTATTGCGAAGCCGGATCGCTGTCGGACGCCGAACGCGACGAATTCCCGACGTTCCTGATGCAACGTCGCCTGCAACTGCTCGCATGGATGGGTTCGCATCACGAAACCGACCTGGCCCGCAGCCTCGGCGACGGCTGGGTTGCAGCGACCGCGGAACTGGGCGCGAACTACCTCAGGAGGATGGGTTGATGACCGGAAATTGTCGGGATAGGATGCGTCACGTCTCGACGCCCGACCTGGACTGGAAGGAAGCATGCGTTCTACGTTCGTCCGCCCGTCTGCTTCATTGCGCCCGTCCGCGGCGGCCGATGCCGGCATCCTGTCCGCTGCGGCCACGGGCCTCGTGCGCTTCATCGAATGCGAAGGCGGCGATCCCGACCGCGTGCTCGGCATCTCGGGAGCGGACGGCGTCGCCCTCGGACAACCGTCGGCATGCCTCACGCTCGGGCTGTACTGCCGGATCCTGGAGCAGGCCGCCTCAGAAACCGGCGACGGCAATTTCGGTCTCCGATACGGTCAGCAGTTCGAGCCGACGCATCTCGGGCTGCTTGGCTATGTCGCGCTGTCGTCGCCGACGGTCGGCGATGCGCTGCGCAATATCAGCGCGCTGTTCCACCATCATCAGCAGAATTCGTTGCTGCGGGTCGTCGCGCACGGCGACCTGAGCCGCGTCGAGTACCAGATCCGCGAGCAGAAGATCGTCATGCGCCGGCAGGATGCCGAGCTGTCGCTCGGCATGTTCTTCAATATCCTGCGGCATGCGCTCGGCCAGCACTGGTCACCCGAATGCGTGCACTTCGAGCACGACCGCCCGGAATCCTGGCGCGATCATGAGCGCTGCTTCGGCGCGCCTGCCGCGTTCACGCAACCCTGCAACGCGCTGGTGCTGCGCAGCGCCGATCTCGCGCGACCGATGCCGGGCGCCGACGAGCATCTGCTCGCACTCGTGCGACACAATCTCGCGCAACTGGGCCTGCCCGGCCGGCAGGCCGAGTCGCTCGTCGAACGCACGCAGGCCGCGATCCGCCAGCGCCTCGCGGACGGCGAACCGACGCTCGACGACATCGCGCAAGCGCTCAATCTTCCGAGCTGGACGCTGCAGCGGCGGCTGCGCATCGAAGGCTGCAATTACCAGGAGGTGCTGCTCGGCGTGCGCCGTCAGATGGCGATCGACTATCTGCGCGATCCGGCAATCCAGATTTCCGAGCTGGCTTTCCTGCTCGGCTATTCGGAAATCAGCGCGTTCTCGCGCGCGTTCCATCGTTGGCTGAACATGTCGCCGAGCGAGTGGCGCCGCGGCTACCTGGCCTCTGTTCCGGCCGCCTGGCCATCCGCCACGGATCGCGAATGACGCGTGCGTCGCTCGCGTAGCGACACCGAAGCCGCGCGAGCGCCCGCTACGTCGTCGTCAACGTACCGCGCGCGCCGCATTGCGCCCGCGCAGCCATTCGAGCGCGAGCAGCAGGCTCGTCGAGAAGACGATCAGGATCGTCGCGAGCGCGGCGATCGTCGGGCTGATGTTCTCGCGAATCCCGGTAAACATCTGGCGCGGCAGCGTCGTCTGGTCGGCGCCGGCCAGGAACAGCGTGACCACCACTTCGTCGAACGACGTCGCGAACGCGAACAGCGCGCCCGACATCACGCCCGGCGCGATCACCGGCAGCGTCACGCGGAAGAACGTCGTGACCGGATTCGCGCCGAGTGAAAGACTCGCGCGCACGAGGTTGTGGTTGAAGCCCTGCAGCGTCGCCGCGACCGTCGTGACGACGAACGGCACGCCGAGCGCCGCATGCGCGGCGATCAGCCCCGTGTAGGTGTTCGCCAGCCCGAGCGGCGCGAAGAACAGGTACATGCCGACGCCGACCACGACCACCGGCACGATCATCGGCGACAGCAGCACGGCCATCAGCAGCCCCTTGCCGCGGAAGTCGGCTTTCGTGAGACCGATCGCGGCGAGCGTGCCGAGCACGGTCGCGACGACGGTCGCCGACGGCGCGACGATGAAGCTGTTCTTCGCGGCCATCCGCCACTCGTCGGACGCGATCAGGTTCTCGTACCAGCGCATCGAGAAGCCCGGAATCGGATAGACGAGAAACGTGCTCGACGAAAACGACAGCGGCACGATCGCCAGCACCGGCAGGATCAGGTACAGCAGCGTCAGCACGACGAGCGCGCGCAGCGCGACGTACCACGCGCGTTCGGCGAACGACATGTGCGGCGCGAACAGCGGCCTGGCGAGCAGTTTCATGATCGAATCCCCTTCCCTTGTTCGTGGTTGCGCGTGCTCAGCCGAGGCTCACGTTCGAGCGCGTGAAGCGGCCATACACCGCGTACAGCACGAGCGTCGCGGCAAGCAGCAGTCCGCCGAGCGCACACGCCATGCCCCAGTTGATCGTCACGTTCGTGAAGTACGCGACGTAGTAGCTGACCATCTGGTCGTTCGGCCCGCCGAGCAGCGCCGGCGTGATGTAGTAGCCGATCGCGAGGATGAACACGAGCAGCGCGCCCGCGCCGACGCCCGGATAGGTCTGCGGCACGTACACGCGCCAGAACGCGGCGAACGGATGGCTGCCGAGCGAGATCGCCGCGCGCTGGTAGGTCGGCGGGATCGCCTTCATCACGCTGTACAGCGGCAGGATCATGAATGGCAGCAGGATGTGCGTCATCGAGATGTATACGCCGACGCGGTTGAACAGCAGTGCGAGCGGCTGCGAGATCAGCCCGCTGCCGAGCAGCGCCTTGTTGACGAGCCCTTCGCTCTGCAGCAGCACGATCCACGCGGCGACGCGCACCAGCACCGACGTCCAGAACGGAATCAGCACGAGGATCATCACGAGGTTCGCGCGCCGCTCCGACAGCGTCGAGATCCAGTACGCGAGCGGATAGCCGAGCAGCAGCGCGAACAGCGTCACCGCGAAGCCGATCAGCAGCGTGCGGCCGAAGATCGCCAGGTAGATCGACTGGTCCGGATCGGCGGGCACGACGTGGCCGAAGCCGTCCTGCTTGTGATCGAGCGACGCGAGCAGGTAGAACGGCGAGTACGTGCTGCCATTCTTCGCGATCGCCTGCCAGTATGTCGGCTCCGCCCAGCGCGAATCGAGATCGACGAGCTTGCCGCGAATCTGCGCGGGCGTGAGTGCCTGCCCGTTGTCGCCCGCGAGCGGCATCGCGCGCGCGGTCTTCGCGACGAGCGAGCGGTAGCCGGGAATCTCGGTGTTGAGGCGCCGCGCGAGCGCGCCCATCGCCTCGCTGTCCGCGACCTTCGCCATGTCGGCGGCAAGCGCCACGTAAGCGGCGTCGGCGGGTGGCGCCTTGCGGTCCCAGCCGGACAGCGCGGCGACCGTCTTCGGCAGCGCGGTCGCGATCTCCGGATTCTGCACCGCGCGCGTCAGCAGCGCGCCGATCGGCACGACGAAGATCAGCAGCAGGAAGACCGCGAGCGGCGCGACCAGCAGCAGCGCCATCGCACGCTTTTTGGACTCGGCGGTCTTCAGTTCGCGTTTCAGCGCGGCAGTCGACTGCGTCGACGAAGTGGAAGCGATCGTCATCGTATTCAACGGTTCTCTCCGGCCGGACCTGGAATCCGGCGGCGTGCCGCGCGAAGCGCCGCGATGCGCTCGCGTCGCGCGGCCGGTTGCGTCAGGACTGCGACGCGCTTACTTCGAGGCCCATGCCGAGAAGCGCTGCTCGAGCTCGTCGCTGTGGTCGGTCCAGAAACCGATGTCCTGCAGCACCGCGTTCTTGCCGTTGCCCGGCGAGTTCGGCAGGTTCGCGAGCGTCTTCGCGTCGAGCGCCTTGATTGCGGCGACGCTCGCGGGGCCGTACGAGATGTTGTGCGCGTAGTCCTGCTGCGGCTTCGACGTCAGCGTGTACGCGATGTACTGCTCGGCCAGCGCCTTGTTCGGCGAGCCCTTCGGAATCGCCCAGAAGTCGAGATCGTAGATGCTGCCGTTCCAGACCACCTTCAGGTTCTTGCCTTCCTTCTGCGCGGCGCTGATGCGGCCGTTGTACGCGGTCGACATCACGACGTCGCCGGCGACGAGGAACTGCGGCGGCTGCGCGCCCGCCTCCCACCACTGGATGTTCGGCTTCAGCTCGTCGAGCTTCTTGAACGCGCGGTCCTGGCCGGCCTTCGTGCCGAGCACCTTGTAGACGTCCTTCGGCGCGACGCCGTCGGCCATCAGCGCGAACTCGAGGTTGTAGCGCGCGCCCTTGCGCATCCCGCGCTTGCCCGGGAATTTCTTCACGTCCCAGAAGTCGGCCCAGCTCGTCGGCGCGGCCTTCAGCTTGTCCGCGTTGTACGCGAGCGCCGTCGACCACACGAAGAAGCCGACGCCGCAGGTCTGCGGCGATTCCGGAATCAGGTCGGTCTTCTTCGCGATCTTCGCCCAGTCGAGCTTCTCGTACAGCCCTTCGTCGCAGCCGCGGTTCAGGTCGCCCGATTCGACCTCGACCACGTCCCAGTTGACGTGCTTCGCCTCGACCATCGCCTTCACTTTCGCCTGCTCGCCGTTGTATTCGACGGCGGTGACCTTGTTGCCGGTCGACTTCTCGAACGGCTGGTTGAACGCGACCTTCTGCGCGTCGCCGTTCGCGCCGCCGAAGTTGACGACGGTGATCTCGGCCGCCGACGCGGATGCGCCGAACACCGCCAGCGCCAATGCGAACGCCGTGCGGCGCGCCGTGAAGCTTGCTCGATTCATGATGGTTCCTCTCGTGGTGGAAGTGAGCCGTTCTTGTGGACGACGTGCTGTGAAAAAGCGTGAAGCGGCGATTACGCGAAGACGCGCAGATGTTCCGGCGCGAACGCGAGGCCGACCGGCGCGCCGGGCGAAAACGCATCGAGCGCGCCGGTGCCGAGCGGCACCTTGACGAAGCATTCGTCCTGCCCCGGCAGCGCGCAGCGCATGCGCACGTGATCGCCGAAATAGATCAGGCTGCGGGCCTCGCCGGCAAGCAGGTTCGCAGCCGCGCCGTTCGCGAGGCCGTTGCCGTTGTGCTGCATGAGGCTCATCCGCTCGGGACGGATGCACGCGACCGCGGGTGCGCCCGCCGCCGCGTTGCCGATGTTGCGGCCGACGAGCTTCGTGCCGTCGTCGAGACGGAATTCGCAGAACTCGCCGTCAACGTGCGCGACGGTGCCGCGCAGCCGGTTGCTGTCGCCGATGAAGTTCGCGACGAATTCGTTGCACGGCGATTCGTACAGGCGATCGACGGTGTCGAGCTGCTGCACGATGCCCTTGTCGAACACGGCGACGCGGTCCGACATCGTCAGCGCCTCGCCCTGGTCGTGCGTCACGTAGACGAAGGTCACGCCGAGCTTCTCGTGCAGCGCCTTCAGTTCGTACTGCATGTGTTCGCGCAGCTGCTTGTCGAGCGCGCCGAGCGGCTCGTCCATCAGCACGAGCTTCGGCTCGAACACGAGTGCGCGCGCCAGCGCGATGCGCTGCTGCTGGCCGCCCGACAGTTGCGCCGGGTAACGCTTCGCGAAACGTTCCATCTGCACCATCTTCAGCGCATGGGCAACACGCTCGGCGCGCTCGCCGGCCGGCAGCTTGCGCACCGTCAGCGGATACGCGACGTTCTGCTCGACGGTCAGGTGCGGGAATAGCGCATAGTTCTGGAACACCATCCCGATGTTGCGCTTGTGCGGCGGCACGTGGTTCAGCAGCTCGCCGTCGAGCCGGATCTCGCCGCCCGTCGGGAACTCGAAGCCGGCCAGCATCATCAGGCAGGTCGTCTTGCCGGAGCCGGACGGCCCGAGCAGCGTCAGGAATTCTCCTCGGTAGATGTCGAGGTCGAGCGACTTCACGACGAGCGTTTCGCCGTCGTAGGTCTTCCGCACACCGCGGAAACTGACGATCACTTCATCGGTCTTCATCGTGGCTGTCCCCTGCGTTGTGACAGGTTTCATTGAGTTGTAGGCGACTATACGGCGCGCACGGTTCTACAATAGGGAACCATTTCAATATTCCCGGTGGAACCACTTTGGATACCGTGATCCTTGCCGACTGGCTCTCCGCCCGCCTCGACCGCGGCTCGTCCGAGCCGATGTATCGCCAGCTGCTGCAGCAGATGCAGCAGGCGATCCTGACCGGAGAATTGGGGCCAGGAACCAAGCTTCCCAGCTCGCGAACGCTCGCCACCGACCTGTCGATCGCGCGCAATACGGTGCTGCACGTGTACGACCAGCTCACCGCCGAAGGCTACGTGCTGACGACCACCGGCAGCGGCACCTATGTCGCCGATACGCGCCCGGACACCGCGGCAATGCGGGCGCCGGGCGGCGCGCTGCCGCCCCCTTCCGCCGGCGATGCGGCACAGCAGCAGGACGACGCGCAGGCCAGCCTGTCGATGCGAGGCCGGCAGTTGATCGAGCACGCCGGCGTGTCGCGGCGCCAGTGGGGTGCGTTCATGCCGGGCGTGCCGGACGTGTCGGAATTCCCGAGCCGCACGTGGAGCCGCCTGCAGGCGCGGCTATGGAAGGAGGCGAATCCGGAGTTGCTGACGTATGCGCCGGGCGGCGGCTACCGGCCGCTGCGGCGCGCGCTCGCCGATTACCTGCGTGTCGCGCGCTCGGTGAAGTGTTCGCCGGACCAGGTGATCATCACGACGGGCATCCACCAGTCGATCGATCTCGCGGTGCGGCTGCTGTCCGACATCGGCGATCGCGCGTGGGTCGAAGAGCCCTGCTACTGGGGCGTGCGCAGCGTGCTGCAGGCGGCCGGGCTGACGCTCACGCCGGTGCCCGTCGACCAGGAAGGGCTCGACCCGCGCGCGAGCGACCTGCAGCATCCGCCGCGGCTCGTGCTCGTCACGCCATCGCACCAGTATCCGCTCGGGATGGTGATGAGCCTCGCGCGCCGCCGCATGCTGCTCGAATATGCGCGACAGCATCGCTGCTGGATCATCGAGGACGACTACGACAGCGAGTTCCGCTACGGCAGCCGGCCGCTCGCGTCGCTGCAGGGGCTCGACGAAGGCGGGCGCGTGATCTACGTCGGCAGCCTCGGCAAGATGCTGTTCCCGGGCCTGCGGATGGGCTACATGGTCGTGCCCGAGCATCTCGTCGACACGTTCCGCACCGGTTTGTCGGAGCTGTATCGAGAAGGCCAGCTGATGCAGCAGGCGGTGCTCGCCGAATTCATCATGGACGGCTACCTGACCTCGCACGTGCGGCGCATGCGCACGCTGTACGGCGAGCGGCGGCAGCTGCTGATCGACGCGATCCATGCGCGCTTCGGCGACGCGCTGCCGGTGATGGGCGACGAAGCGGGCCTGCATCTCGTGCTCGGCCTGCCCGAGTCCTGCGACGATCGCGTGATCACGCAGAGTGCGTTCGACGCCGGCGTGATCGTGCGACCGCTGACGGGCTACTACAGCAGCCCGGCCACCGCGCGTCCGGGCCTGCTGCTCGGCTATGCGTGCGTTGCGCACGAAGGCATCGGCCCGGCGTTCGACACGCTCGCGACGACGATCGAGCAACACCTGCCGACGCGCGTCACGCGCGCGGCGTGAGCCGGTTTGCCGCGCCCGCCGGCGCGTTCTATCGCGACGGCGCAGCCGCCGCGCCGCGATCGAGCGACGCCGCGCGCAACGCTTCGCCGGGCTTCGTGAAGATGCGCTGCCGCAGCGCCGCAACCTGCGCGTCGCGATCCTGCGGCGACAACCCTGCCGCATCGATCTGCGCGCGCTGCGCCGCATAGTCCGCGTAACGGCTCTGCCACGCGACGTCGTCCTGCTGCAGGCGCGCGACGCGCTCGGCAACCTGCGGCCCGAGCGACTGCGTCAATTGCGCACGCATCGCATCCGGCGTTGCGCCCGCTTGCTGCAGTTGCGCGATCTGCGCGATCGCGGCCTGCTGCCGCGCGATACGCTGCTGCGCGGTGCGTTCGTCAGCCGGCAGCTGCTGGTCGAGCGCCGCGAGCCGCTCGGCCTTCTGCGCGTCGGTCAGCGTGCGGTCCTGCGTGATCTTCAGCCGCGCGAGATCGTAGCGCTGACGCCATTGTTCCGCGCCGAAGAACGGTTCGCTCCAGTCGCCGAGCGTCCGGTACGCGATCGACGCGCGCTGGTCGAGCGCGAGCTGCAGCGCGCTGACGTCGAACTTGTTCGGCACGCCGCCCGCATCCGGCAGCTTGGCGAGCGCCGCCAGATACGCGCGGTAGCGATGCCAGACGTCGAGCGCTTCCGCCTGCGCGACCGTGCCGTCGAGCTGCGCGGCGATCTCGCGCTCGACGAGCGCATCGAGCGCGGCCGCGCTCAGGTCGCTCTGCGCGGTCAGGCAATAGTCGAAGAAATCGCGCACCGCGCGCACTTTCGCGAGATGGCCGGCCGGATCGAGCGGCAGGCGCGGCGCGCTCGATCCAGCGAGCGACGCCGGCAGGCTCGCGCCGTCCGGCGCGGCCGCCGCCTGCATCACGCCAGCCGTGCCGCCTGCGGTCGCCGCATCGCCGGACAGGTGCGCGGCATGCGGGCCGCGCGGCGTGGCCACACCGTGCCACAGCGCAACGCCAGCCGCCGCGACCGCACCCACGGCCGCATACACTGCAACGCGCCGCACGAGCGGCGCGCGTCCCTCACGTGCGGCCATCGATCACACGCCCGCGAGTTTCAGCCGGTTCGCGTGCGTGCGGATCACCGCGACCGGATCCTCCGCATAGGCACCGCGCACGCCGAGCAGCTGGTTGATCTCGTCGACGTGGTTCCACTTGTAGCGCGTGCTCAGCACCTGCCCGAACAGCGCGCTGCACTTCGACACCACGCCGTCGTTCTGGCCCGCGCCGCGATTGATCATCACCGTGCCGCTGCCGAGCAGCGCGAGCGTCGAAGGATCGAGCGCGTTCGCCGGATCGACGACCGGGATCGTGCTCGTGTCCTGCGCCCCCGTGACCCCGAACGCCGAGATCGTCGGCTGAATCGCGGTGCCGGCCCACGAATACAGCAGATGCGTGTTGCCGCTGACCGTCTCCGTCGCCGCACCGGTCTGGCACGAGCCGGGCGCGCCGAGGCCCGCGCTCGGATAGTTCTGGTTGAACGTCGCGGCCTGCGACGTGGTCAGCGTCTTCAGCGCGGCGAGCGCGTCCTGATTGGTGTTGAGCGTGCTGCTCGTCAGGATGCCGAACACATTGACGAAGGCCGCGATCACGGACGACGACAACCCGGTCGGGTCATACGCAAGCACGCCCTGAACGAAATCGGCGAATTCCGAGCCTCGGTGCGGCGTGCCGATCGTCGTCACCGATGCGACGAGCTCCGGCGCGACGGCGGCGACGTAGCGCGACGTCAGCCCGCCCTGGCTGTGGCCGACCAGGTTGACCTTGGTCGCGCCGGTCGCGGCCAGCACCTGCTTCACGTAGGCGAGCAACTGTTCGCCGCGGCCGTTCGGGCCGTCGTCGCTCTGGTAGCCCGACAGGTTCGCGACGTAGACCGTCGCGCCGCGCTGCTGCAGGTCCTCCTGGATGCCGTACCAGTACTCGAGCACGCCGGCGTACTTGTCGGTGCCCGTCAGCCCGTGCACGAGAATGATCGGGTACTGCGTCGCCGCATAATTGTCGATGGGCGCGGTCGCCGCTGCCGCCGCGCGCGTCGTCGCGGCCGTCATCGCCGCGGTCAGCCCCGCGAACGGCGCTGCGCTCATCGCGCATGCCACTGCCCCTGCCACCACCCTCGAACGCATCGATCTGGCCATGCATGTTCTCCTGTTGTTTTGTCCTGCTGGTGCGAGTGAGATCGTGTCGACGCGCTCAGGCGCGCTCGTGTGCACCGATGCGCCGACTGCGGGAGTGAAACACGACCGGCGAACGTTTGCGCCCCTCTAGATACGGTTCTCTAATCGGTTGACGCGGGCGCCCCGATCCGGCGGGGCGCCCGTGCAAACGCATGCTGCACTGCACACGCAGCACGCGCGGCGCTTACATCTTCGCGCTGATCCGCACCCACGCGGTGCGCCCCGGCTCGGTCACCGGCGTGTTGGCCGCGTAGCCGAAGCCCGCGTTGCCCGCGAGGTTCAGGTGCTCCGTGTAGGCCTTGTCGAGCAGGTTGTCGACGCCGACGGACAGTTGCACGGTCTTGCTGAGGTTGTATTGAGCATGCAGCGACAGCACGCCGAAGCCCGCGCTCGGACCGAAATCCTTGCCGACGACGTTGCCCTCGTTCAGCGCAAAGCGACGCTGCGGCGCAACGACCCGCCACAGCCCGCCGGCCGACCATGCGCCGCGCGTGTACTCGAGCCCGAAACGCGCCTCGAGCGGCGGCATCTGCGGCAGCGGATCGCCGCTCGCCACGTTGCGCCCCCACGCATACGCGAGCGACGTCTCGACGCGCAGCGGCGCGACCGGCCGCCAGGCGACGCCCGCCTCGCCGCCCATGATCTGCGCATTGACGTTGGTCGCCTGCGTGGTCGCGCCCATCATGCCGGCCGAGTAATTGAACAGGATGAAGTCCTGCACGTAGCCCGCGTACGCGGACACCCATGCATCGAGCCGGTCGCTGCGGTATTGCGCGCCGATGTCGAGCTGCGTCGTCTTCTCGGGCCTGATCGCCGAGAACGCATTGATCGAACCGTCCGGCCCGCGCTTCGCGGAAAACAGCTCCCAGTAGTCGGGAAAGCGCTCCGCATGGCCGATCCCCGCGTACCACGTGACCGGCAGCGCCGCGAGATCCCGCTCGTAGCGGATGAAGCCGCTCGGCAGCACGCGGGAGCGGTCGTCTTCGAACGTCGGGTTCGGCTTGCCCATCATGCCGCCCGTCGTCGGCCGCTTGTCGCGCGCGCTCGCATAGTCGACGCGCGCGCCGCCGATCACGCGCGACGCATCGTTCGCATACCAGGTCAGCTCACCGAATGCGCCCGTATTCCACATCGTCGTCTGCGCACTCCATGGCTTGTCCGCGTAGTTCTGGCGGCCCATCGCCGAGCGCGATTCGAGCTGGTTCGACTGCGCGTCGACGCCCGCGACGAGCTTGAAATCGTCGGCGAAACGGAACGTCGCCGCGGCCCGTGCGCCGAACGTGCGCCGCCGCACTTCCGACGCCATCCGCATCGGCATGCTGCTCGTCGGGTCGGGCTGCCGCAACGTGTAGTTGTCCATCACATGATCGGCTTCGTTGTAGTACACGCGCGCCTCGACCCGATCGAGCACGTCGCCGATGTGCTGCTTGTCGAACGACAGGCCGAACGTCTCGCGGCGGAAATGCGCGCCGTCCATCCCGCGGCCCGCGTAGCGCGCATAGCCGTCGCCGCCGCCCGCCGTCAGCTCGACGCGCGTATGGGCGTCGGGCGTCCAGCCGAATGCGGCGTCCGCATTCCACTTGTCCCATTGCGACGGCACCGTGCGGCCGTTGCCGTCCTCGTAGTCGTCCGAATGCGCGTGATTCGCGGTCACGCGACCGTACACGTCCGGCGTGCCGGCCGTCACGTCGATGTTCTGGTCGTTGCGGCCGAACGAGCCGCCAACGAGACTGCCATCGAAACGCATGCCGGGCTTGTCGAAGCGCCGCGTCGTGCGCTCGAACAGCACCGTGCCGGCCGACGCGCCGGGGCCGTACAGCACCGTCTGCGGCCCCTTCACGACGGTGAGCTTGTCGTAGCTTTCCGGCGCGATGTACGACGTCGGCGCGTCCATCCGGCCCGGACACGCGCCGAGCGTCGGCATCCCGTTCGCGAGGATGTTCAGCCGCGAGCCGAACATCCCGCGCAGCACCGCGTCGCCGTTCGTGCCGCCGCTGCGGATCGACGCGAAACCGGGAATCGTCTTCAGGTAATCCGCGCCGTCGCTGGCGGGCAGCGGCTGGCGCGGCGTCTTCGGATTGGTGACGATGACGAGCGGCGTCGTCAGCGGCGACGCGACGACCTCGATCGGCGGCAGCATCGGCGCCGCATCGGCCTGCGCGGCCGGGTTCGTGTCGGCCGCATGCACGGCCCCGCTTGTGGCCCCGGTCGCGGCCCCGGTTGCGGCGCACGCCGCGGTCATCGCGCCGGCGGCAAGCGCCGGCATCGTGAGTTTCAACATCAGCGGCGCACGCCGCGAACCAGTATTGCGCGGCGCCGATTGCGCGCGCAATTGAAGAATGATCATGATCGAAAGCCCGAGTAACGCCCTCCACGCGATCAATGGATCGCACGGATATCGGCGGAATGAGAAACGGAAGAAAACGCGTCAGGCGTTCTCGGGCGGTGCGCGCGGATACGCGCGCGGATAGCGGGCGACGCTCGCCGCGACCGCGACGGGCGCGGCGGCGGACGGAGCCGGAAGGAAGACGGGGAGATCCGGCGCGACGGACGGGCCGCCGATTGCCGGGCTGTGCGAGAAGAAACTGCAGTAGCCGCACGCATCGAGATGCAGCGCATGTTGATGCGCGCCGCCAGCGTCGGGCGAGCGATGGGCGTCATGCTCTGCACTGCAGACGATCGCATCCGGTGCCGATGCCTGTGCAACACGCCACTGCGATGCCAGCGGCGCCACGATCGCGAACCAGATCGCGAGCATGCCCAGCCAGGCAGTCAGGGTGCGATGTCGGTTCGGCATGTGCGGCGTCGATCGGGCGAGAGTAAGCGGAATGTAAATCAGCCCGAATGTTACAGAATCTTCAGCTCATTGGCCAGTGCGATGCAGTCCCAAAAATGCACCGGGGGCGCATGGTTGTTTGCACAACCATGCGCCCCCGGCATCGTGCGGCGATTCGGCCGCGACAGATCACGGCGCCATGCGGCGCATCATGCCGTCGCGTCGGACGTAATGGTGATAGATCGCGGCCAGCGCGTGCAGGCCGATCACGAAATAGAACGCGTTGCCGATCAGCTCGTGCGCATCCTTGACGGTCGGCCGCAGCGCCTTGTCGGGCCCGACCAGCGTGAACGACACGCCGAGCCAGTCGAGCGATACCGGCTTGCCACCGAGGTTGATCATCAGGATGCCGAGCAGCGGCTGCGCGATGATGAACGCGTACAGCGCGACGTGCGTGAGCTTCGCGAGCCACTGCAGCAGCGCCGGCTGCGGTACCGGCTCCGGCACCCGGCTGACCGCCCGCCACAATATCCGCAACACCGACAGCAGCAGCACGCAGGTGCCCGCGGTGAGGTGCACGTTCATCCAGAACACGCGGCTGTCGCTGCCTTTCGGCCCGCGGATCTCGATTGCGAGATAGGCGAGCGCGACGAGCACGAAGATCGCCCAGTGAAAGAAGATCGCGGGTGTGCTGTAGCGCGTCTGTTTGGCGAGGATGTTTTTCATGCTCGGTCCCGTCTTGTATTGGGGGAATCGGCTGCGGCGGACGCTGGCCCGCGCCCGGTGCGCCAGCAGCGATTGTAGCGGCATGAGCCGCACGATGGTCCGACGCGGTCAAATATCCGAAGAATCCGTCACGCCCGAACGGCATACGATGGCATGCGACGACATGTGCGGAAACGCATCACACGCGGGTGCGGCTGTGGCACGATGGAGCTTTAGCGTCGATGTCGTGCAGCATCATGGGCAAAGTGTACTTCGTTGCAGCCTACCGGCTGATTGCCGCGCTGCTCGCCTTGTCCACGACGCTGCACGGCATCGCCGGCCGCTGGGGCATGCCCGCGTTTCATCTCGGCAATTACCTGAGCTATTTCACGCAGCTGAGCAGCCTCTACGCCGCGACCATGCTGTGCGCAGGGCTCTGGCGCGCCACCCGCCCCCCGGTTTCGCCGCGCTACGAATCGATGCGCGGCGCCGCCGTGCTGTACATGCTGATCACCGCAATCGTCTACGAACTGCTGCTGGCCCGTCTCGACGCGCTGCGGCACATCACCCCGCCCCTCCACAACTGGGTGCTGCACCGGATCGTGCCGCTCGTCGTGCTCGGCGACTGGCTGTACGTCGAGCCGCGCTCGCCGATTTCATGGCAGAGCGCGGCCGCGTGGCTCGGCTTTCCGATCGTCTATCTCGCGTACACGCTCGTACGCGGCTCGTGGGAAAACTGGTATCCGTATCCGTTCGTCGACCCGCGGCTGCATGGCTATCTGCCCGTTGCACTGCAATGCTCGCTGATCGCGCTCGGCTCGACCCTGCTCGCGATGGCGATCCGCTGGCTCGGCAACCGGCAGCGGCAGGTCGACGCGACGACGAAGGAACACTGAACGGCCAGCGTGCACGCCCGTTGCGGGACACACGCCAGGATGGCGTCAGCCGCCGTTCCTCGGCAGGAAGCCCATCGGATCGACCACCTTGCCGTTCTGCCGGACTTCGAACTCGAACGTCGCCCGGCCGCTCGCATCGGTGCCCATCTCGGCGACCGGCTGGCCCGCGCGCACGGCATCGCCTTCGTTGACGAGCAGCTTGCCGTTGTGGCCATAAGCCGTGATCAGGCCGTTCTCGTGTTTCAGGATCACGAGCGGGCCATATGCCTGGACGCCGGAGCCTGCATAGACGACCCGGCCATTCGCCGCGGCGCGCACGGTGTGATCGGGCCCGGACGCGGCGATCACGATCCCGCGCGTCCTGCCGGTCGAGAATGGCGTCGTCACCACACCGGTGGCGGGCCACGCCAGCGCGCCTGCCTGGCTCGGGGCCGGCTGCGGCGTCAACGACGTCGCGGCGGGCGGCGGCGCGACGCGCAGCACCTGGCCGGGCGTGAGCACGCTCGTCGTCGCCATGTGGTTCCAGCTCGCGACGTCCTGCACCCGCTGCCCGAATGCGCCCGCAATGCTCGCGAGCGTGTCGCCCGGATTTACGCGGTAGTAGCCTGCCAGCACACCGCCAGACGTGCTCGCCGGCGCGGCAGGCGATGACGGCCGATACGGCTGCCAGTAGTCGGTCCACGGCGTAGTCGTACAGCCGGTCAGCGCGATCACGGCTGCAGCCAGCGCCGCCTGCGGCAACCGGCGTTTCAGCGAAACGCGGATGGGAATAATTTCTCTCAAGGTACCTCCCGGATTTGCCTCGATGCGCCACCCACCGCCCTCCGGCGTGCGACGCACGATGTCCGGCGCAACGGCCGGACCCATCGATATCCGACCGCATGTGCGGCCGGCAGTTTCCAGATCATCGGGGCGCCGCGCACGGACTCGCCGGCCCGTTGCGCGCCATCCCGACCGGCAAAGATACCACCGCGGCGGTCCGGGCGACGACAAGCGCTTGTCCGCCGCGACATTCTTGCAGATGCATCTTGCAGATGCGTGTTGCGGATGCGCAGCGCCTGCCGGCCGCCCGGTGACGGCGCCAGAGCCTGCACCGGCGCGGCATCGCCGCCGCCCGGCCGCCCGGTCGAGCCCCGTCACCTATACTCACTGATGCGCTGCCCGATCCGCCTTAGAGAGGAGACCGACAATGAACAATGCGATGTTTCTATCCGTCCAGCTCAACGCCGAGGATTTCGCCGGTTCGAGCGGACTCGTCGAATTGCTCAACCGGCACCTGATGTTTGCGAGCGACGTCGCCGAGGCCGCGGACGCGCTCGTTCAGCTCGCCAGCGTCACGCACCTGTCGGGCGGTGCGCGGCGCAGCGTCGAGCTGCCTGTCGCGGCGATCGAGCGTCTGCGCGACGCACTCGACACGCTGAGCGGCTACGACGAAACCTGGCTGATGGCGCTGGAGCCGGCCGACAAGCTGTTCAAGGACATCGGCCGAGGCAAGCGGCCGCTGCACTGACGCACCCCACTCCATCCCGCCCCCAAAAGAACACAGCCCATCGTTCCATATCGCGGAACGATGGGCTGCATGAACAAGCTCGGACGGGTGAAGCGAATCCGGCGGACAGCCGGCTGCGGCCTCGCGGCCGCGTCGATCAACGACCCTTGTAGACCGGCGCGCCGTCGGCGACGCGCTTGATCCCGTTCGGCCACGCGTTGGTGGCCGCTGCCGGTGCGCCCGACTCCTGCTGGGCGGCCGGTTGCGCGCCGACACCGCTCGTATCGGCGGCGGCCACGTTCTGTTGCGGATGCACGCGCGCTTCGGCGGCCAGGAGGCCTTCCGGATAGGTGGTGCGGTCGCTGCCGAGCTTGTAGCCGGCTTGTTGCAGCTGGACCAGCTCGGCCTTGACCTGGTCACGGGTGACCGGGCCGCTTTGTTGGGCGAACGAGACGGCCGGAACAGCGAGAACGGCAGCAGCAGCGAACGTTGCGATCAGCGATTTCATGACTTACCTCCGTGATTTTTTTGCTCCGCCGCACACACCATGTCTGCAGCGATGGAACGAAGTCTAGTCCCGCAATCACTTAGGGAAAACCATGAAACGACAAAAACACTGTTTCGACGGAGCTAACAATTCCGGGATCCGGCATCGAAAAACCCTATCGATAGAATAGATTTTCGCAACAATTGCCGCTGCCGCTCGCGGCTTACGACCAGTTCGCGTGGAAGCTGCCCGGCTTGTCGGTACGCTCGAACGTGTGCGCGCCGAAGAAGTCACGCTGCGCCTGCACAAGGTTCGCCGGCAGCCGTTCCGAACGATAGCTGTCGAAGTACGCGACCGCCGACGCGAATGCCGGCACCGGCACGCCAGCCTTCACCGCCTCGATCACGACCTCGCGCAGCGATGCCTGGTAGTTCGCGGCGATGTCCTGGAAATACGGGTCGAGCAGCAGGTTCGCGAGCGCGGGATCCTTCGCGTATGCATCCGTAATCTTCTGCAGGAAGCGTGCACGAATGATGCAGCCCGCGCGGAAGATCTTCGCGATCGTCCCCAGATCGAGGTTCCAGCCGTATTCCCCGGACGCAGTGCGCAGCTGCGCGAAGCCCTGTGCGTACGAGATCACCTTGCTAAGGTAGAGCGCACGACGCACGGCCTCGACGAAAGCCGCGCGATCGCCTTGCAGCGGCGTCGCGGACGGGCCCGACAGCACCTTGCTGGCCGCCACGCGCTCCGTCTTCAGCGACGACAGCACGCGCGCGAACACCGACTCGGTGATCAGCGGCAGCGGCACGCCGAGATCCAGCGCGTTCTGGCTCGTCCACTTGCCGGTGCCCTTCTGCGCCGCGCGATCGAGGATCACGTCGACCAGATGCTTGCCGGTTTCGTCGTCCTTCTTGCCGAAGATCTTCGACGTGATCTCCATCAGGTAGCTGTCGAGCTCGCCCTGGTTCCACTCGGTGTAGACCGCGCCGAGTTCGTCGTTCGTCAGGCCCGCGACGCCCTTCAGCACCGCATAGCTCTCGGCGATCAGCTGCATGTCGCCGTACTCGATCCCGTTGTGGACCATCTTCACGTAGTGGCCCGCGCCGTCCGGCCCCATGTACGCGACGCACGGCTCGCCGTCCGACGGCGCCTTCGCGGCGATCTGCTTGAGGATCGGCTCGACGAGGTCGTACGCGTCGCGCTGGCCGCCGGGCATGATCGACGGGCCGCGCAGCGCGCCCTCCTCGCCGCCCGACACGCCGGTGCCGATGAAATGCAGGCCCGACTGCGCGAGTTCCTGGTTGCGGCGGATCGTATCCGTGAAATGCGTGTTGCCGCCGTCGATCAGCACGTCGCCCTTCTCGAGCAGCGGCTTGAGCGCGGCGATCGTCGCGTCGGTCGCTTCGCCCGCCTTCACCATCATCAGGATCCGGCGCGGCGTTTCGAGCGACCCGACGAATTCCTCGAGCGTATAGGTCGGCACCAGGTTGCGGCCGGGGAATTCGGCGATCAATTCGTCGGTTTTCTCGCGGCTGCGGTTGTATACCGACACCGCATAGCCGCGGCTTTCGATATTGAGAGCGAGGTTGCGGCCCATTACCGCGAGGCCGATCACACCGATTGCTTGTTTGCCCATTAGTCAATTCTCCGGAAAAAACAGGGCGCGACCCGAGCGGGTCGCGCGCACAGGCGAAAGGATAAGGGAAACCCGGCCGCGATGCGCGCGGCGCGTCACTGTTCCGTGTGCGGCAGGCGGCGGAACACGACGCTCAGGTTGTTGGCGGGCATCTCGACAACCTCGATGCAGTCGAGCCCGCAATCGAGCCCGAGCGCGACGACGGCCTCGAGATCGCGCACGCCCCATGACGGATCGCTCCGCCTCAATTGCGCGTCGAATGCTTCGTTCGACGGCGCGGTGTGCCGGCCTTCGCGGCGATACGGCCCGTACAGCACGAGCACGCCGCCCGGCCGCAGCACGCGCGACGCGCCGGCGAACAGCGCCTGTGCGCACGCCCAGGGCGAGATGTGGATCATGTTGATGCAGACAATCGCGTCGAGAGCCGCGAATGGCCACACCGCGTCGCGCACGTCGAACGCGAGCGGCGCGCGGACGTTCGGCACCCCCGTATGCGCGATCCACGCGGCGATCGACTGCCGCGCCTGCGCGTCGGGGTCGCTCGGCTGCCAGCGCAAGCCCGGCAGCGCCGCCGCGAAATGCACGACGTGCTGGCCGGTGCCGCTCGCGATCTCGAGCACGTCGCCGCTCGCCGGCAACACGCGGCGCAATACGTCGAGAATCGGCCCGCGGTTACGCTCGGCCGCGGGCGCCGAAAGCCGCAGCGACGGATCGGCGGGAGTTTTTCCGGTCATGATGTGCAATGCTCCGAGTCGAGATCGGCGAGGCCGAGCCGCGCGTTCAGCGCATCGAGCGCGAGCGAGCAATGGGCCTCGACCTTCAGCGTCAGCATCGGATCGGCGCGCGTGTGGCCGAGGTTGAGCGCGGCGACCGGCTTGTTCTGCGCGTGCGCCCACACGCAAAAGCGATAGCCCGAATACACCATCAGCGACGAGCCGACCACCAGTAGCGCATCCGCCGCGTCGAGCGCGCGCGCGGCCTCGGCCACCCGCTCGCGCGGCACGTTTTCACCGAAGAACACGACGGCCGGCTTCAGCAGGCCGCCGCAAGCCGGACAGGCCGGGATGCGGAACGTATCGAGCGCGTCCCATTCGAGATGCGCGTCGCCATCGGCGGCAGGCTGCGCCTGCGCGCCGAGCAGTTCGGGATTCTCCTCTTCGAGCACGGCCTGGATCGCGGCCCGCGCGTGCTGCGCGCCGCAATCGAGGCACGTGACGCCGTTGATGCCGCCATGCAGTTCGATCACGTCGCCGCTGCCGGCGCGCTGATGCAGGCCGTCGACGTTCTGCGTGACCAGACGTTCGATGCGCCCGGCTGCGCCGAGCCGCGCGAGTGCGACGTGCGAACGGTTCGGCTGCGCACGGCCGACGACGGGCCAGCCGATCATGCTGCGTGCCCAGTAGCGCCGGCGTGCCGCGTCGGAACCCAGGAATTCGTGAAGCTGGATCGGCGGCGAACGCATCCATTGGCCATTGCGGTCGCGATAGCCGGGAATGCCGGAATCGGTGCTGATGCCGGCCCCCGTCAGCACGAGCAGGCGCGGATGGCGCTCGACGAACGCGTGCAGCGCATCGAGCGCTGGGGTGTCGACAACGGCGGATGAAGACGGATCGGTGGAAGCGAAGTCAGTCATGACAGCGACGGCGGATCCGGCGGGAAAGACCGGGTCCGCGATGAACGGGTGTGGGCGGCGGTCGGAATACGCGTGGCCCGCCGGCATGCCAGCACATGATACCGAAACCCTGATCGATCAGGCTGGCGACTCGCGAGCCACCGGAGCGAGCGAACAGCCGCAAGACCGCGCCGGTCGTCAAAACGTCGCGTGCAAAAAAAGGCGCCCATCCGCCAAAAAGGTGATGGGCGCTTGAACAATTGATCCATCGGGGTTGTGGATCAACTGGAAACCTGGCGTCGTTACATCCGCGGGGTTTTGCCCGACGGATGATCCCCGGTCGACGCCAATCCTTTTATGTCATTCGCGGCGCTGCACGCTGCCTGCCCTCCCTGCTCGTTCCGGCTGCCCGGATTCGTGACCGGCAAAGCGATGGGCGAACCCGATCCGGCGACACCGCAGTGCGAAGCCGCAAATCGTTCGTCCTGCCTGCCTGTCGAGATGACCGTTCATGTCGTAGCGATCGCCGTCTCGTATCCCGATGTCGTTCAAGGTGCCTGCGTTCGGTCGGCGCGTCAGGTTTCGGTTTTGAATCACACCGCCCGCGCGTCTAAGCCGGTTCCGGTCCGAGCGTCACTCGCCGATGCATCGCGTGACACGCAAGACCCGCACTTCGTTAATCAGGACGACAAATCAAATTGATTGCATGACCATCCGTGGGCCGACGCTCGCTTCTGTCGCTCGCCGCCGTCGTCACAACGCACTCGACGGTCAGCATCGTTCGCCATGCATGCGCGAAAGTTCGATGAAGTGGACGCGGATTTCCGGACGGGATTCGGTGCCGAGCGTGATCAAGTCACCTCGTGCAGATGGGAATTGAGGACCCGAGATTTTCGCCGATTCATGTTTGCAACACGGCGCGTTGCGATGTGATCTCTTTTCATTCTCGTGTCCCCGATTGAAATGCTCCCTGACCGCCGGTGCGTGATTATCGATCTGACATCGTCGACGTTCCTGCTGGCGGCACCAAGAGATACGCAAGGAACGCACCATCGGGCGCAACGCCAAGCCTGGCGGGCCTCCGTGATGAGCGCGCAAGCGGCGCGCGCGGCTGGAGACGGCGAATGTTTCAGAACTGAAACGCAGTCCCCGCGAAACGGTTTCGGAAATGGATGCCGGAGCAGCCGCCGCACGGCGGTTCGTCCATGAAAATTAAATTACATAAACCTGTCAATTATTTACAAAAAACCGTCACCACGCGTCGCTAAGCTTTCGCCACCCTCACAACCGGGATTCTTCTCCATGCGCCCCTCGATGCCGTTGTTTGCCACCTTGTCGCTCCTGCCTGCCCTCGCTGCCGCGCCAGCGTTCGCGGCCACCGCCGCGCCCGTCAGCGCGACCTGCGGCGGCAGCACGACGCCGATCGCCGAGATTCAAGGTCCGGGCGCGCCGTCGCCGCTCGCCGGCCAGAACGTGTCGATCGAAGCTGTCGTCACTGCCGATTTCGGCGGCACCGACGGCTTCGGCGGCTTCTTCGTCCAGCAGGCCGATTCGCAGCGCCGCAACCAGCCGGGCGTCTCCGAGGGGCTGTTCGTCTATTCGCCGAAAGCGCGCGCGAAGGCGGGCGATCTCGTCCACGTGACGGGCAGGGTCGACGAAAAATACGGACAGACGCAGCTCACGCTGGCGGGCGGCATCGCGGTTTGCGCGAACGGCCAGTCGGTCACGCCCGCGACGCTCACGCTGCCGGTCGACAGCCCGAATGCGTTCGCCGCGTATGAGGGCATGCTCGTGCGCCTGCCGCAGACGCTGAACGTGACCGACAACTACGAGCTCGGCCGCTACGGCAGCGTGCTGCTCAGCAACGGCCGCCTGCGCATACCGACGAGCGTCGTGCCGCCCGCCCAGGCGCAGACGCAAATCGACGCGAACGCGCGCAACCGGCTGGTCCTCGACGACGGCTCGAACAAGCAGAACCCCGCGACCGTGCCGTATCCGGCACCGGAGCTTTCCGCCGCGAACACGCTGCGCGCGGGCTACACGGTCAGCAACGTCGAAGGCGTGCTCGAGGTGCGCTACGGCGCATGGCGCGTGCAGCCGGTGCCCGGCGCGCCCGCGCCGGCGTTCGACGCACGCGCGAATCCGCGCACCCAGGCGCCCGCGCGCGATCCGCATTCGAACCTGCGGGTCGCTTCGTTCAATGTCCTCAATTATTTCAACGGCAACGGCCTCGGCGGCGGCTTCGACGATCCGAACAACCGCGGCGCGAAGAACTATCAGGAATTCGTCCGCCAGGATGCGAAGATCGTCAGCGCGCTGAAGGCGCTCGACGCCGATGTGATCGGCCTGATGGAAATCCAGAACAACGGCTACGGCGAACTGAGCGCGGTGCGTCAGCTCGCGGCGAAGCTCGGCAGCCACTGGCGCGTCGTCGATCCGGGCACGTCGCGGCTCGGCGGCGATGCGATCGCGGTCGCGATGATCTACGACAGCCGCAAGGTCGAACCCGTCGGCCGCGCGGCAACGCTCGCGATCGACGACAAGAACCGCCAGCCGCTCGCGCAATCGTTCCGGCGCGTCGGTGGCAAGCAGGCGCTGACGGTCGCGGTCAACCACCTGAAATCGAAGAATTGCCCGGATGCGGCGAACGACGATCTCGACCAGGGTGACGGCCAGGGTTGCTGGAACCCGACGCGTACGCGCGCGGCGGCAAAGCTCGTTGACTGGCTCGCGGGCACGCCGACCGGCGTCGCGGGCCAGGGCGTGTTGCTGATCGGCGATTTCAACAGCTACACGCATGAGGATCCGATCCGCCTGCTCGAGTCGCGCGGCTACCGGAACCTCGTGTCGCGCTGGATTGGCGCGAATGCGTACAGCTACGTCTACAACGGCGAAGCGGGTTATCTCGATCATGCGCTCGCGTCGCTGCCGCTCGCGTCGCACGTGAAGGCCGTGCATGAATGGCACATCAATGCGGACGAGCCGGTCGCGCTGCAGTACACGCTCGCGTACAAGACCACCGAGCAGCAACGGACGTATTACGCGCCCGACGCATACCGCTCGTCGGATCACGATCCGGTGCTGATCGACATCGCGTTGCCGGGCGGACGCTGATCGCCGTTGTGTGCATTAGATCATGCGGCGTGCGCGTCACGCCGCATGTCGTCGCGCGCGACGGCACGCATTAACGGGCGATGCCGGGTACGCAGGTCTCGAAAGTATTCCGCGTACCGAGCAGGCGCTCGGGCAGCAAGACCGCCTCTGCGGCGTTGATCAGCAGGAGTGCCACACTGATGCGTCGATCGATATGACGCACGATCGCAAAGCCGGGATCCTGCATCTCGCCGTTGAAGCGCGGATCGGCCAGGACGATGTCTTCGTCGTCGTGCAAGCCTTCGAGCAGCGCACGAGGAACGACATTCCAGCTATCGGGCAGGCGCGCGAGCACATCGGTCACATCGCCGAATACGCAGATCACGGCGCCATGAGCGTCTCGCGCACGGCGAAACCAGAGTGGCCGGTCCGTCTCTTCGACCAACAGCGCTGCGACTGGAAACAGCAAGAGCCTGTCATTCATGACCTGAGTCGTCGAGTCGGACAAAGCGATCGGTTCGGCGCGGATGCCGCAGCAGGTACTAAGGTGCAAGTACCCCGTCCTGCGAAAACAGGATCGGTTTCCCATCCGCGTTGATCAGGGTTGCGGTCAGCGTCGCACGATCCGCGCGTTGCAGGACGTTGACCTTTGCATCTCCCGTCTGTTGCGTCAGCACCAGGCCGTCGAGTCCCACCCCGATCAGTCCGCCGCCAGTTGCGACGAGATCCGTGATCGAACTCTTCGTGCCGGAATTCAGCGCCGACCAGGTCGTCCCTCCGTCGGTGCTCTGAAACATGCCGCCGAGCAGGCCACCGACAACGATCCGGCCGTCCGGCATCGCCACACCCGCCCACAACGTGCCTTTGCCGCCGGTCGCGAGGTAGGTCCAGTTCGCGCCGCCGTCGGTCGACTTGAGCACCGTCCCCTGCTCCGCGACCATGTACAGCGCGCCGCGATGATCGGCAAAGACGTGATACAGATTGCGGTCCGCTTTCCCGCCGCCCGGCGGCTTCGGCAATGTCGTCCTGGCCCACGTCTTGCCGCCGTCATGGGTCGCGAGCACGAGCGACCACAGGCCGACCGCGATTCCGTCCTGTGCGCTGGTGAAGAGCACGGAAAACAACGGCTGATCGACCGAGACGTCGATACGCTGCCTCTCCCAGGTTTCGCCGCCGTCGTCAGTCGCGAGAATCACGCCCCATTGGCCCACCGCCCAGCCGTGCCGGGCGTCGGCGAACGTGACGGCCGACAACGTCGCGGAGACCGGCACGCGCCGTGCCTGTCGGTACGTATGCCCGTCGTCGTCCGAAAGCAGGATGACGCCGTGCTCGCCGACGGCAACGATACGCGCGCCGGCCCGTGCCGCATCCATCAGCACCCTGTGCGTCGGCTCGGCCCATGCGTGAGCGGGTATCGCGCTCCAGGCGGCGACCGTCCCCTGGGGTTCCGCGAAAACGGCCGCACTCGCGCACAGCACGGCGCAGGCAATGAAAGTCTTGATCATGGCTGGATCCCTGTAATTTGTGTCGCGACGGTCAGTGACTGAACAGGCCCGGCGCGCGCGCCGGCTGGCGACGCGGGAACCAGCGTTCCAGCGCGGACGCCAATGCGGGCAATGCCGTCATGGCCATGATCAGATTGACGATGAACATGAACGCGAGCAGCTTGCCCATGTCGGCCTGGAACTTCAGCGCCGAGAAGCTCCACGTCGCGACGCCGATCGCCAGCGTGATCGCCGTGAAGATCGTCGCCACGCCCACTTCCAGCATCGCGTGCTGCACCGCCTTCACGATCGTCTGCCCGCCCGCGAGGTGCACCTGCAGCCGGTTGTAGATGTAGAACGCGTAGTCGACGCCGATGCCGACCGCCAGCACCATCACCGGCAACGTCGCCACCGTCAGCCCGATCTGCAGTTCCTTCATGAACCAGTAGCCGATGAAGGTCGCGACCGACAGCGGCACGCAGCACGCGATCATCGCGCGCCAGTCGCGGTACGCGAAGAACACGAGGATCAGGATCGCTGCGTACACGTACAGCATCATCGGGAATTCGCTGCTGGCTACTTCTTCGTTGGTGGCGGCGAGTACGCCCGCATTACCCGCCGCGAGACGGAGACTGATGCCCGGGAAGACATGCGACGCGCGATAACGCTTCACGTCGTCGAGAATCCGGTTGATCGTCGTTGCCTTGTGATCGGCCAGGAACAGATGCACCGCGGTCATGCTGCAATTGACGTTCATGTATCCCTTGACCCGCCCGACATCAACCGACACCGCCCCATAGTTCTCGGCGGCGATCGGTACGACGTTCATCTTCGGATAGTTTTCGTTGTAGCCCTGGTTGTAGGTGCGCATCATCGCGGAATACGACTGCACCGATACCACACCTGGTTCGGTTCGCATCGCGGCCGTGAAGTCGTCTTCATACAGCCCGACCGCCGGGTTGTCGCACGCGTTGCCGCTCGATTCGATCGCGACCGTCAGCCAGTCGAGGCCCATGTCGTAATTGCCCGCGATCGACGTCGCATCGCGGTTGAAACGCGCATCCGCGCGCAGCTCGGGCGCGCCGGGCTGCAGCGTGCCGATCACGCGATCGCGGCTTTGCCATGCGGCGAGCGCGAACACCACCACGGTCAATGCGAGGGTGATGCCCGCGAACCTGGGCTCGGCCACCCTTGCCAGCACGCGCAGCGGCCTCGCACGCCGCTGCGCGCGTTTCAGCGAGTTTTCCGCGTAGTCCTTCGAGAAGTTGAAACAGGACGCCGCGACCGGCAGCAGGATCAGGTTCGTGACGATCTTGTACGCGACGCCGAGCGACGCGGTAATCGCCAGCTCGCGCACCATCGGAATCGGAATCAACAGCAGCGTGATGAACGACACGAACGCGGTGATCAACGCCAGCACGCCGGGGATCAGCAGGCCACTGAAACTGTTGCGCGCAGCATCGAACGAACTCTGCCCGTGCGCGATCTCGCGGACGATGAAGTTCACCTGCTGCACGCCATGCGACACGCCGATCGCGAAAACCAGGAACGGCACCAGCACCGCGAGCGGATCGAGGCCGAAGCCGAGCAGCTTCAGCGTGCCGAACTGCCAGACGAGCGACGTCAGCGAGCAGAAAATCAGCAGCACCGTGAAGCGAACCGAATGGCAGTACCAGTAGACCGCCAGCGCTGTCAGCAGCAGCGCGATCGCACAGAAGCCGAGGACGCCGGTTGCGCCGTCGGCGATGTCGCCGATCTGCTTCGCAAACCCGATGATCTGGATTTCATAGCCGGCATCCTCGAACGGCTGGCGAATCCTGGCTTCGAGCAGGCGGTTGAACGCGACATAATCGAGCACCTTGCCAAATCGATCCCGCTCGTTCAGTTCGGCCGTGATCATCGCGCTATCTTCGCGATGCGAAGCGAGCGTCCCGACATAGCCGCCCAGTGTCGTCGAGCGGCGAATCGCTTCGACCTTCTCGGGCGTCAACTGGTCGGGCGTGATCGTGCCTGGAATGATCGGTTCCGCGCGAAACCCCTCGTCGGTGATCTCATTGACGAACGCATTCGGCGTCCAGAGCGACTGGACCCCGCCCCGATCGACGTTCGGCAGATAGGTGACCGCCTGGGTCACCTTGTACAGACGCGTCAGCCCCTCCTTGGTCCAAATGGAGCCGTTGCGCGCGCGCACGACGACGGTGATCCGGTTCGCGCCGAGCAGATCGTTCCGGTATTTCTGGAACGTCTGGATGTATTCATGGCCGATCGGCATCTGCTTCTCGAAGCCCGCGTCCATCCGCAATTGCACGGCGAACACGGCCATCGCGGCGGTGAACAGGCCGATTCCCGCGAGCACGATCGCGCGATGACCAAAGAAGAGCCGTTCCAGGCGGCTGACCAAACGATTAAGCACTGTATTACCCCTTCATGTTTTCCGGCGACGCCCAACGCGCGCGATCTCTTACGCTTGCACCCGTCAGAAGTTCCGGGTCGCAAACACCCCGACGAAGTTGCGATCCGCATACGGCTGCCCCACCGTCTGGTGGCCGCCCCAGAACATCGTGTAGTTGATGCCCGCCTGCCAGTTGGGCGGATTCTGGTTGAACAGCACGTAGAGGTTCGCCGACTTCGCGCCCTGCATGTAGTTCGCGGTGAACGTCGGCGTATAACCGTAGAGCCCGTCGGAGAAGGTGATGCCCGGCGTCACCTGCCAGCCGTGAATCAGCGTGCCGTCGTAGGTCCAGTTGAAGTCGATCGTCGCGCCCACCGAGCTCGACGTGCCCTGTCCCGTCACGATCGGGTAGCCGGCCCCCGGCCCGTTGTTCAGCCACGGCAGATAGCCGGCCGCCGGCACCTGCGTAACCGCCTGCCCGTCGATCGTGCGCGTGACGCTCGAGCCGAGCCCCGGGTAGTAGATCCACGTCAGCTCCCACGTCAGCGCGGCCGAATCCGCGCCGAGCAGCTTCAGGAATGGATACTCGCTGCGCGTCAGCGCCAGCAGTCCGTTGATGTCGTACTGGAATTTCTTCTTGTCGACCCATTGCTGGCAATCGACACCCGACACGCCGTTCGTGTTCAGGTCGAGCGGGCCGCCCGCGCCGAAGCAGCTCGACAGCGCGACGGCGTCGCGCGGCCGATACGACAGCTCGGTGCCGATCGCCCACGGGCCGAGCCCGAAGTTCGCGCTGACGCCGAACAACTGGCGACTGCCGAGATACGACCACTGCGACGTTCCGTTGGCCAACGACGCGAGCACCGGCGACTTGTCGATGTAGTTCTCGTAGTAGAACGCGAAGTTCGCGTCGAACGAGCTCGGCGAGAAGTTGAACTTGATGCCGAACTGCGGCCGGTATTTCGCCGGCAGCTGTGTCGAGACGGGAATGCCGATATCGTTGAATGGCGGCCCTGCGAAGTTGCCGTTCACGAGCCCGTTCCTGATCGCGTTGAGCGTATCCTGATTGCCCGCCGCGCCCGGCCCGCCGATCGCGTTCGCAATCGTGCCGGCGCTCGGGCCGGCCACGTTGAGGTTGTTCGTGTTGATCGTGAACGGTTCCGCGCCGCGGCCGAAACTGTTCGTGATCGACCAGTACGAGCCGACCGGCGGGTAACGGTTGCCGTTCCACTGGAACTGGTAGTACGCCTCGGTGCTGAACCCGTGGGACAGGTCTGCGGCAAAGCTCAGCATCGGCGCCGGCAGCAGCGCCTGTTTGAGCTGGGTGCCCGGAATCAGCAGTTTCTGCGTGTCGATCGAATTGGTCGAGTTGATGCCGTTCTGCGCGAACATGCTCTCGCCCCAGTTGATCACCTGGTTGCCGAGCCGCACGTGCGCGTTGCGCCCGGCGATCGTGAAATCCTTCTCGCCCCACAGGTCGAGCAGCTGCGCGTTGTAGACCACCTGCGCCGCGGCAGTGCTCGACAACGGCGTGCGGGCCGTATTCCCGGCGAGGAAGTCGTACATCCCCGTGCCGCGCACCATGAACTTCAGCCCCTCGCTCGGCATCTTCAGCAGCAGCTCGCTGGTTGCGCTGATATACGTGCTGAATGGCTGTCCCTTGCGGTAATTCAAGTCGCCGTTGTCGGCAAAGCCCCACTGGTTGGTGTTGGCCGCCGCGCCACAGCCATATGCATTCGGATCACCTGTGAGCGAGCAGCTCGGGCTCTTGGTCCGAATGCCGGCGCCTGCGGTGAGATTGGTCACCCACGAACCCTGCAGATCGCCGATCCCGGTCGTGAAGTCATACCCGTACGCAGCCGATGCTGTCGCACCCAGAACAGCAATCGAAACCGTAGTATGTCTAACGATATTCTTCGCTTTCATTGTCCCACCCCATCTCCAGACCGAATGCCGGCGGCGCATCCGCACGCCGGCTCTGTATTTTTTATCTGTTCGACGACCGTCAGCGTTCGCTGACCGATCTCAGCGACTCGGACGTATAGAAGTCCGGCGTGAACCGGGGATCGCTGGCGTGTGCGTACCAGTGCAGATCCTTGCCCTGCCCGACCGACGATCCATCGAATACATAGCGCCCGTTGATCAGGTCGTACTGCACGAATGGCTCGTTGTCGCAGGCGCCGCCGAGTTCCCACACCGGAATCGGGTAGCTCTCCCGCACCTTCCACAATTTGCCTTGTGCGTCGTAGTCCTCGCCGGAAAGCGCGAGCCAGCTATCCTCGTCGAGATAGAAAACCTTCTTCGAATCCGCGTGTCGCGCGGTAGCCTTGAGCGTCGCCTCGACGACCCACACGCGGTGCACCTCGTAGCGCCGATGATCGGGAGCGATTCCGTTCGGCGTAGCGACATCGCGAAGCCTGGTGTTGAACGCGTATATCCCGAAGTTGTTGTACGGGACGATCATTTCGCGCTTGCCGATCAGTTTCCAGTTGAAGCGATCAAGCGACCCATTGAACATGTTGACTTCATCGACCAGATACTGGTTTTCGAAACCGATCAGCGGTGCGTCGTGCGTGTAAGACGGCATCCGCCTTACGCGGCGCTGTCCGGGGAAGTAGTAGTACGTGTCCGAGTCCTTGTCGAAATACTGGCGCTGAACAACCGATTGCCCGGCGGTTGCCGGCGGCGAGGTGACGGAGAAATAGGCAGCCACGCTGAGCCGATCGACGCTGTCGGGAGTGGCCTCGCTCGATTTGGCAAACGGGACATAAAAGACCTGCGGCCCAATGACGTCGATCCAGTCTCCGCCACCTGGACGGGGTGAGATTGCAGTGACAACGGGCGCCCATTCGACACCCTCTCCGCGATACCGCATCTCGTAGTTCAGGATCGCTTCGGCTCCATTTTTTGGCCGCGCAAACGGCACACCGGGAAGCGCGACGGTTTGCAACGTCTCGCCGTTCGCAGCAAGTTTTGCGGACGTGAGGTTCTTCTTCGAGTTCTGCTCTGCGGCGTCCGGCAGCTGACATTCGCGATGCGACGGGTAGACGTCCATCCGGTAGCCTTTCTGCTGCTTGATCAATTGAATCTGACCTGGCGAAAGCAGGCTGGCGTACTTTTCGATGTTCGACGCATCGATCGAATAGAGCGGCTTCTCGTTCCGGTGCTTCCAGAAATCGCCGCGAAACTTTCCATATTCCCAGCCGGACTGCGGCGCCTGTCTTCCGGCAAAGGCAGGCACGAGGCCGTCCTTGCTCGCGTCGCGTTCGGCCCCTGCCGGCGTGAGATCGTCCCCCGCAACGGCTGCGCCCGTCACAAGCAATAAGGCAGCCGCAATAGCGGACGCGGCTCCGATTCCATGCGTCTTCATCATTCGTCTCCTTCTGATTCCGTTGTTGCCAAACAGTCTCGAATCTCACAGGTAAAGCGTGCTCACCCGGTTCACCTGCTGAACCCTCTTTCAATGACCATTACATTTACTTTGCATATCTAAATTATTTGTCACACAAATACCTCGAACAGACAAAATTCATCGATCCATTCCGTCGGGACGATTCGTAACGGATCAGTAGTGGTCGGGGATACCGTCGACGCCGCGCTCGTGCAGCGCACGGATCAGTCCGGCGCGTACGGGCGCGACATCGGCAAGCGCCGGGCGTCGATGCGTGGCGATTTCGGCCGCGGTATACGGTTTGAAGTCGCTCGGCAATGCCGAACGGTTCATCGTCCTGAGCAGCCAGTTGAGCACGTCGGCGAGTTGTTGATCCGACAGCGCCGAGTTCGACGCGCCCGGCACGCGCATCACGTATTCGCGGCCCGCCGGCAGTTGCTCGAAGTAGCCGAGCGAGTTCGCAAGCGGCGGAACCTTGCCCGGAATGCCGCCCCCCGTCGCCGTGTGGCAGCCCATGCAGTTCAGTACCCAATGCTGTCGTGCGAGCGCCGCATCGGGCTCGCTTTGCGCATTCGCGAGCGCGGGCGACGCCAGTACCGCGGCGCATCCGAGCAGCGACAATGCCAGACGCGTCGCGGTGCGACTGCCGGCACGCGACACGTACTTGGCACTCATAGCCCGAGCCCCTTCGTGACGACCGCGCGCTGCTCATGAACCGCCGCGCCATCCATCTGCCGGGCGCGCGCCGCCTGAATCTCGGCGGCCGTGAACGGCTTCGCGTTGCCATGCTGTGCGTTCAGGTCGAACACGACATAGTTCAGCAACTGAGCCAGGTCTTCGTCGCTGACACTCGCGAAGCTCGGCATCTTGAAGTTGTAGTGCTTGTCGTGCACCGCAATCTCGCCGAACATCCCGTGCAGCACGGTCGACGCGAGCTGCGCGCGCCCCTGCGCAGCCGTTGCGTACCTTCCCGGATACTCGGTAAGCGGCGGCGCGAGACCGTCCTGGCCTTTGCCGCCCGCCTGGTGACACACCGCGCACTGCGCGTCGAACAGGCTCTTGCCCGCGGCGTAACGCACGCTCTCCTGCGCGTGCACGCCGCTCGAAAGGGCGAACGATGCGGCCGCCGCGATGCAGGCGGCTGCGAAGTTTCCAGTGAGTTTCATCTTCATTGCTTTGCCGCTCCGAGCAGTACCGAAACAGAACAGTGATAGTTCGAGTTGCCGTTTGCCATGCACCAGTTGATGTCGTTGTTGAGCGACAGCTTGTACAGCGGCTTCTCGCGTTCGTTGCGATTGCAGAAGCAGCGGCCGCACGACGTTTTGCCGCAGCAGTCGTTGTACGACACGATGTAGTCGGAGCCGTCGTGCGGATTGCGGCAGGTGCCGATCCACGTGATCGGCGACGGCGTCGTGCCGGGCGGGCAACTGCTCGACGTGCCACCGCAGCAGCTGCAGAGCCAGCCGTCGATCGCGCAGTATTTCCAGTAGTCGCAGCTCGTCGGATCGTCGCTTGCGCGCGACGCTGGCGCACCGGCCGCAGCCGATGCCGCCGCGGCCGAGTCGGCCGCAAAAGCGGTGCGATCGACCGGCAACAGTGGCAGCATCGCCGAGCCGACCAGCACCTTGCCGAGCTTCGCCATCGCGCTGCGCCGCGAGCTGTGTTGCGCGACGTTGCGCGCTGACCGCTCGAACCATGAATCAAACAAGCCCATGTCGTTGTTCTCCGCTGAAATTGTTGGTGGGCGGCGCGTCAAACGTGCTGCGCGTGCTGTTCGTGATGCGGGGCACCGTGCACGAACTCCTGCAGCGACGCGACGCCACGCTCCTTCGCTTCGAACAGGCTTTCCAGATGCTCGCGTGTGTTGACGAGCCCCTTCGCGCGCACCTTGCCGGTTTCGTCGAGCAGCACCGCATAAGGCAGCTTGCCGATCTGGTACGCGAGGCCGAGTTCCTGCGACAGCACGTACGGGAAGCGATCGAGATGGTGCTTCTGCGCGAAGCGTGTGTGCTCGGCGAGATCGCCATCGCTCGCGAGCACGATGTTCACGGGCGTCGACTCGCTCGCCTGCAGCGACGGCAGCAGCGGCAGCAGCTTCTTGCAGACCGGGCACGTCGGCGACAGGAAGAACAGCAGCGTGGCCTTGCCCGACGCGTCGATGCCGCCGACCTTCACTTGCGCGCCGCGAATGTCGGACAGCTCGAACGTGGGTGCGATTGCGCCGACGGCGGGCCCCTTGTCGATCATCAACGCGCCCGCGGGCATGATGCGTTCGTACAGGATGCCGACCTGGCGAACGAGCGCGAGACAGATCGCGCCGAGCGCGAGAACGGCGGCCCACAGAAGCGCGGTGGAGAGCGTGAGAGCGGTTTGCATCATGAATTCCTCAGGTGAGACAGACGCGGCATGTTGGCGAGCAGCACGTCGACGATGAGCAGTGCGCAGACGATCAGCAGCACCGCGAAGAACAGCGTCAGGTAGTCGAACCACACGATCTGGCGCGCGGACGGTTCGACGAACGCGACAGCGGCAAGCGCCGCGAGCAGCAGCGCGCGGGCGACATGGAACCAGCCGATGCCGCGCGGGCTAGCCGACTGATCGGCTGACTGTGTCGCGCCGAAGCCCGAGCAGCCGCAGTCGATATCGGTGTGGCCGCGCAGGATGTTGAACGCGAGCCCGGCCGCGAACGCGAGCAGCAGCGCGACGAGCACGGTCGCGCCGAGCGTCCGCGTATTGGGGAACAGCAACGCGGCCGCGCCGAGCGTTTCCGCGGCCGGGATCGCGAACGCGGCGGACGCGGTCAATGCTTCGGATAGCAGACGATAGTCGCCGAGTGCCCGGCGGAATGCGGCAGGCCGCCGCCACTTGGCGACCGCGCCGATCAGCACGACGATCGCCGTGCTGGCCTGCGCGCCGGTTGCGAATACGGGATCGATCATCATCGCGGCCTCACGGATTGACGAGCAGCGTCGACGCACTGCCGACTTGCTTTTCGACGGTTTGCAGCTTGCCGGTGCGTGCGTCCATCACGACGAGGTCCGACGTACCGGTCAGCCCGTAGAACAGCGGCTTGTCGTCCACGCTGACCTGGATCGAGGTCAGCGGATCGATCTTCTGCTGCGCGAGATCCCAGCGCGCGATGCGCTTCTTCGTCTGCAGGTCGAACACCCAGATCTCCGTGCCGGGATCCTTGTGCGAGCCGTCGGCGCCCTTGTGCATCGACACGTAATAGCGATGGAGCTTCTCGTTCACGGCCGTCTGCTGCATGCCGCCCGGACGCCAGCCTTCGGCGCGCTCGGCGTCCGTCAGCAGCGACCACGGCGCGCCGAAGGCTGGCTTGTCGCCCCGGAAGTCTGCACTGCGTACCATTCCGTGGAATGTCGTGAACAGATAGCCACCCTGATACGGCGACGCGTTGACGTAGGCGGGATCCTTGTCGACGTCGATGAAAGCGTCGGACAACACGCGCTTCACTTCCTTGCCGTTCGCATCGAGCGTGACGGTCAGCCCCTTGCCGCTTTCGCACAGCGCAGTGAACCGGTCGTTGCCCGACGGATACGCGAGCACGCACCCGGCCGTGTCGATTTCCGAGCGCACCTTCTTCGCCGGCACGTCGATCACCGTCACCGACGTGGCGGGCGTGATGTTCGCCACATACAGGAGCTTGCCGTCCGCGCTCAACGCCGTGTTGTACGGCGACGGGATATGCTGGCCATGTTTCGGCGGAATCACGATTTCGCCTGCACGATCGAGCGTGGTGTTGTCCGTCACTTCGACGACGTCGGTGCGCGCGCCATGCGAGCCGCGCGAGAAGTAGGTCGTCGCGACAAAGCTTGTCTTGTGATCCGGCGAAACGGCGAACCCGAGCCCGAATCCCCCACCGATCTGGCCGAGCAGCCTGTGCGCATCCGCGTCGTAGAGATCGATACGCCCGTCGGTCATCGCGGCGATTGAAATGTCGAGCAGGAAAACCTCGTGCGGATGCCACGGCGGCATCTTTTGCACGGTCAGTTCTTCCGGCTTCTCAATCGCGCTCGCACTGTTGATGTACGCAGCGGCGAACGACAGCATCGCCGCGAGGATCGCGGTTCGTCGCCTGGTTCTCATGTCCCCTCCATTGATGTTCACGATCTGTAGGGGCGAATGTATGACGGCAAAAGATTCCTGCGTCATCGAGATCGGCAAAGCGAACGTTCCGATCTGGAACATTGGAAATCGACTTGAAAGAAATCGGCGGTAGCGCCTACCCGGACTAACCCGCGCAAATATTGCACCTGCCGATCGAGCAGATTAAGCTGTGCCCGATTGCGCCTGTAGACACCGTGGAGGTTGATCGTGTTCGCCCAGTATCAGTTGTTCGACGATGTCGATCGGCATGCGGAATCGCTCGAAGGCTGGGGCCAGCGGTATGACCAGATCGGATCAGGCGCCTATCGCAGCGTCGTCAAGCAGGCCACGCTGGACGGCATGCACATATTTCAGGAAGCTTCCAACGTTCGGGTCCTGCAGCGTGGCGCGTTGCCGCCGGACCATACGATATTCGGCATGCCACTTGTCGGCGACGGAGCGTTTACGTTTGGCGGTGCGCGCGTCGATCGGGGTTCGATGGTCTTCGCGAGAGGCGGGGTGCCATTCGAGCTGCATTCGCCGGATCACATGTCGTTCATATGTGTCGCCGTCGATCCGGACATGTTGCAATGGATCGCCGACGAGGCGGGTGTCAATCTGGATGACCGTCTGTTTCAGCGCAATGTCGTCGATCTTCCCAGTGCGCCGTGCGCGCGCGCCGGTGCGCAGATCGCGACGCTGCTCGAGCGCATGCTGGCGGAACCTGACGCATTCGACGACACGCGAGCGCGACTTGCGGTCCGAAGCCAGTTCAGCGAAATACTCGTCGAGTTGCTTACGTATCGAGGGTCTGCACCGTCGAACCGTCTGACATATACGTGCCAGACTGATGTCGTGAGCCGGGTCCACGACTACGTGACCCGTCACCCGCAAGAGCCGGTCGACATCATGAGCCTTTGCGCTCAGCTGCGCGTAAGCAGGCGCACACTGCAAAACAGCTTCCAGTCCGTCGTGCAGACCGCGCCGTTGACCTATGTACGCTCGCTGCGATTGGCGCAGGTCAGGCGGCTGCTGCTCGATACGCGACAGGCGGACCTGTCCGTAGGCGACGCGGCGGCCCGATGGGGCTTCGTGAATCTCGGGTATTTCGCGAGTGTTTACGAGTCGCAATTCGGCGAGCTACCGTCGAAAACGCCTCGCAAATCGGCGCGCATCGCGCCGGCCCGCGCCCGCACAAGCCCACTGTAGATGGCAGGCCGGCAGCGGATACGGTGGCGGTCGTTTGTGCTCGGGTTATCCCCACTGTTGCGGTCGAAACCGATTCTTAAGATGCTGCCATCGGGAGAACTGACGGATGGCAAGCGGTATGGACGGCGCGTGGTGGCATGATTTGCGCAGCGGCGATATTGACGAACTCGCTCTGCACCTGAATGCCTTTCAGTGGCGCTACGATCAGCTCGGCGCGGGGCGCTTTTCCGGTCACCTGGCCGAGGTCGACCTGCCCCACGTAGCGGTATTTCGCGAGCAACTCAGCCACAGCACCCGGCAGATCGGCACGCTGCCTCCGGGAACGATCGGCCTCGTGGTACCGTGGGGCCACGATGGCTCCTTGTGGGTAAACGGGGCCTGTATGACGAATGCGCACATCGCGCTGTCCGACCGCGCGGAGGTCGAGTTCTGCACCGCTTCGGATTGCGACTACGGCTTTATGACCATCGATGCGAGCGTGGTCGAAGACGCGCTGGGGCGCATGGACACGCAAATGGCGCCGCATCTTTCGCGCAAGGTCGCTATCGCGCAACTCCCCGGCGATTCCGGTCTGGCCCTGCGCCAGTTGTTTGCATTGGCCCACGGCTCGCTCGGCGAAGTTCCGCAATCCCTGCAGGCCGACACTGCGCGCCGCCTGCTTGCCGATCAGTTCGTGATGGAGCTGGTCGAGATACTGTCCAAGGCTGCACCGGCCGAGGAGCACAACGCCGTGCTTCGCAAGCGGGTGGTCGATCGCGCCCGCGACCTGATGTTCGGTCATCCGGAAGAGCCGCTATCGGTCCTCGATGTCTGCAAGCATGTCGGCGTCAGCCGGCGCAAGCTGAACTACTGCTTCCAGGAAGTCCTGGGCACGACGCCGCTGGCTTATATGCGCGCGATCCGGCTCAACGGTGTCAGGCGGGAAATGCTGGCCTGTGCCGACGAGGACGAAGGCGTGTACGACATCGCCGCGAGATGGGGCTTCTGGCACTTCGGCCAATTCTCGACCGACTACAAGCACCATTTCGGAGAGCTACCGTCGCATACCCTGCAGCGCGGCAGAGCCGGTCTCGTCCTCCGGTAAAGCCACGCGAGCGCTTTCCGCTGACGGAAAGCACTTCCGTACTCGCGATCCGGCCGCGCGCCATTTTTGCGCATTCTCGATAACGCCCGCACCCGCACACTGCCTATCCTCGGACTGGAAAACCTGAATCCAGAACGAGGAGATACACCATCATGCGCGGCCTGATGCAAGATCAGCCATTGCTGATTTCAAGCCTGCTGACCTTTGCGGAACGCTTTCACCGCAACGTCGAGATCGTCAGCCGGCGAGTGGAAGGAGACATTCATCGCTACACGTTCGGCACGGCTGCCAAACGTGCCCGGCAGGTCGCGCGCGTACTCGACGCGCAGGCCGTCGGTTTTGGCGAGCGCGTTGCCACGCTGGCCTGGAACGGCTACCGGCACCTCGAGCTCTACTACGGCGTCTCCGGCTCGGGCCGGGTGCTGCACACGATCAACCCACGCCTGGGTATCGAGCAGTTGCGGTGGATCATCGACCATGCTCAAGACTGCGTACTGTGCTTCGACCTGAGTTTCATGCCCGTTGCGCGGCAACTGCAGGCCATCTGCCCGAGTGTGCGGCAGTGGGTGGCGCTGTGCGATGACGACCACCTTCCCGCCGACTCGGACATCCCCGGGCTGGTCAGCTACGAAGCCTGGATCGGCGATCACGACGACCATTACGCGTGGCCGGTGTTCGACGAGGACACCGCGTCCACCCTCTGCTACACGAGCGGCACCACGGGCGACCCGAAGGGCGTGCTGTACAGCCATCGCTCGACGGTGCTGCATGCCTGGGCCGTATCGCTGCCCGATTCGCTGTGTCTGTCGGCCCGCGACGTGGTGCTGCCCGCTGTACCGATGTTCCATGTCAACGCGTGGGGCCTGATCTACGCGGCGGCGGCGATCGGTTTCAAGCTCGTGCTGCCGGGCAACGCGCTGGACGGTGCGTCGATCCACGCACTGATCGAGACAGAGCGCGTCACGATGGCGGCTGGCGTTCCTTCTGTCTGGCAGATGCTGCTCGGCCACGTGCTGCAAAGCGGCCATCGCTTCAGCACGCTCAAGCGGACCGTGATTGGCGGCTCGGCATGCTCACCGGCGATGTACTCGCAGTTTGTGGATCAGCTTGGAGTCGAGGTCATCCACGCGTGGGGCATGACCGAAACCTCGCCGGTCGGCGCGGTGGCCACATTGACGGCCGCGCAGACAGCCCTCCCCGCCGACGAGCAAAGGCGCCTGCGCCTCAAGCAAGGCCGCCCGCCTTTCGGCGTCGACCTGCGCATCGTCGACGATGCCGGCAATGAACAGCCGTGGGACGGCGAAACCTTCGGCAACCTGCAAGCCAGGGGGCCATGGATCGTCAGCGCGTATTACCGAAACGGCGATGGCAACTGCGCCCCTGCCCCCGCGCTGACAGACGGATGGTTCGCCACCGGCGATGTGGCCACCATCGATGCAACGGGAATGATGCAGATCACCGATCGCAGCAAAGACGTCATCAAGTCGGGCGGCGAGTGGATCAGCTCGATCGAGATTGAAAACATCGCGATGGAGCACCCCGCCGTTGCGATGGCCGCCTGCGTTGGCGTCCAGCATCCAAAGTGGGACGAGCGGCCGGTGGTCGTGATCGTGCGCAAGCCGGGCATGGACCTGACGCGCGACGACGTCCTGGCGCTCTACGCAGGCCGAGTCGCGCGCTGGCAGGTGCCCGACGACGTGCTGTTCCTCGACGATATCCCGCTGGGCGCCACCGGCAAGGTGCTGAAGAACAAGCTGCGAGAGCTGTGCAAGGACTGCATCACCCTGGTGGGCTGAGCGCCGGGTCACGACCGCATGACACCACAATGCAAGGAGACACGATTCATGAACATGAATGACGCACCCGACGCGATGCGTTCCACCCTAGCGGGGCTGGAGAGCATTCTGGCGGCTCAGCGCGCCGCGCATGCGGCCGATCCGAATCCGGATGCCAGGCAGCGCCTGGACAGGCTCCATCGGCTGGCCACCATGACCGAGCAGCACGGCGCCGAGCTGGTGCAGGCGATCCAGGCGGACTTCGGCCACCGATCCGCGCATGAAACGCGGCTGACCGATCTGCTGATGGTCGGCACGGCGATCCGCCACGCCGCGCGCCACCTGCCCACATGGATGAAAACACGCCGTGCGAAGACCGCGCTGCACTACCTGCCGGGCCGCAACCGGCTGATGCGGCAACCGCTGGGCGTAGTGGGCATCCTCTCTCCATGGAACTATCCGTATCAGCTCGCGATGGGGCCGGCGATCGCCGCCATCGCCGCGGGTAACCGCGTCATGATCAAGCCATCGGAATACACGCCCCGGTTCTCGGCGCTGCTCGTACGGATCGTCGCCGCGCACTTCGCGCCGGAAGAGCTAGCCGTCGTCACCGGGGGGCTGGAGGTGGGCCAGGCGTTCTCCGCGCTGCCGTTCGACCACCTGTTCTTTACAGGCTCCACCGCCGCCGGGCGGCAGGTCGCGATGGCGGCGGCGCACAACCTCACGGCGGTCACGCTGGAACTGGGGGGCAAGTCCCCCGCCATCATCGACCCGAGCGCCAATCTCACGGCCGCGGCCCGCAGTATCGTGTTTGGCAAGCTGTTGAACGCAGGCCAGACTTGCATCGCGCCCGACTATGTACTCGTGCCGCACGCGCAGCGTGATGCGTTCGTCCATGCGCTCTCCCGCGCGGCACGCCAGATGTACGGCGAGTCCGGGGCAAATCCCGACTACACCGCGATCATCTCCGAGCGCCATTTCAGCCGGCTTCAAACACTGGTGGACGACGCACTCGCACAAGGGGCAACAGCACAGCGGCCAACCTTCTGCGCAACGCCCGACGACGCGCCAACCGGGCACGCGCGCAAGTTTCCGCCCACACTGCTGCTCGACGTGCGGCCAGACATGCGTGTCATGCAAGAAGAAATCTTCGGCCCGGTCCTGCCCATCGTCAGCTACAGCGGCGATGTCGACGAAGCCATCGCCTTCGTCAACGAACGCGACCGGCCGCTGGCGCTCTACTGGTATGGAACCCACACGTCGCATCGCGACCGCGTGCTGGAGCGAACCGTCTCCGGCGGCGTAACGGTCAACGACTGCATCTGGCACTTCGGTCAGGAGTCGCAACCGTTTGGCGGTGTGGGCGCCAGCGGTATGGGCGCGTATCACGGTGAATGGGGATTCCGGACCTTCAGCAAGGAGAAGCCGGTCTTCCTGCAAGCGCCGGTGAATGGCATCGGCTTGCTGTACCCGCCGTACGGCAAAACGTTCGAACGGATGGTCCGGATGCTCAAGGCAATCGCCTGAATCCTGTATCGACAATCGATTTTAGATTTGACCAGCATTTTGAATCTGGAGCACCCAATGTCTTTGATCCATCACACCAAACCACGCGGCCGTCAACTTGGACTTCCGTTTGTCGGCAGGACAGGACCCAACAATGCAATCACCGATGTCGCCGGTTTAGAGGTTGGATATTTCACCCGCATTGACGATGCTTCACGGGTCGAAAATGGGAAAGGGCCTGCCAGAACGGGCGTCACAGCCATCTTTCCGTGCGGGCGTGCACGTCCGGACCGCAGTGTTTGGGCCGGACAATTTTCGTTGAATGGCAATGGCGAGATGACGGGCAGCCATTGGATTCACGACGCGGGGTACTTTACCGGTCCGATCGCGCTAACGAATAGTCACAGTGTCGGCATGGTTCATCATGGCCTGACGCGATGGATGATCCAGCATGTATCGAATATGCGTGAACATCACCACTGGTACCTGCCGGTCGTTGCGGAAACCTATGACGGACTGACCAACGACATCACGGCACTGCATGTCGCCGAGGCCGATGTCCTTGCCGCGCTCGATTCCGCAAAAAGCGGCGCAGTTGACGAGGGAAACGTCGGGGGCGGAACGGGTATGCAGTGTTACGAGTTCAAGGGTGGCACAGGGACCTCTTCCCGCACTGTGGTCGTGGACGACACTGAATACAGTGTCGGCGTGCTCGTGCAAGCCAATTTCGGCATTCGTGAGGAATTCTCTCTACTTGGCGTGCCAGTCGGGCGCTTCTGGCCCGAAGATGCAATCCTGACGCAAGCAGGTCAGTCGGAAAGCGGGTCGGTCATCGTCATCATCGCTACCGATGCACCTTTGCACCCTGTGCAACTGCAACGCCTGGCCAGGCGTGGTGCGTTGGGCATAGGTCGGACAGGCACGACAGGCGGGGTCAATTCCGGGGACATCATGCTTGCCTTTACCACCAACGACAACCGCCTCTGGAATCCCGCGGAGTTGGTTCATGGCAACAACGTCAAGACGGCAAGTTACCTTGAAGACAATCTCGTCGATGTGATCAGCCGGGCTGCCGCGCATGCCACTGAAGAGGCCGTCATCAATGCCATGCTTGCGGCACAGGACATGTCATGCATCAAACCGGATGGCCTGACGCTTCGGGCCATTGATTCCGCTCGTCTGCTCGACATACTGAAGCGCTATCGCCCTCTGTCGGGACTGGAGGGCGTTTAAATGAATGATATTGAAGCGCAGGAATCGGCATCTGCCGATCGGACTGGCCGGGGCGCTCAGATCGCCGCAATCGTCTCGGCATGTGCCGGCTCCGCCGTGTTTCTTGGGCTGCCTGTCGTGATCGGACGGCTTGCCCAGTTGCGAGGACTTACACCAGACCAGCTAGGCGAGGTGGCATCTGCCGAGACATTGGGTGTCGCATTCACTGCCATGTTCGGATCGTGGTTCATCCGTCGATTCAAACCGAAGCAGTTGATGGTTGCTGGATTGCTGCTCCTTGCGGCATTGCAGCTTCTGAGTGCAATCACCTGGAGTTATCCGGTTTTCATCATTCTTCGGGTAGGCGCCAGTCTCGCTTCAGGTGTGGTGTTACCCGCATCAGTTGCCGTCCTCTCTCGTTCGCGAGCGCCCGAGCGAGCTTTCTCGTGGTTGGTTAGCTCCCAGATCGTACTGAGCGCGATCGAGTTGTTCGCCTTCGGGCCTGTCACCCATGTTTTGGGCATGGGGAGCATTTACGCGGCATTGGCGCTCATATGCGCGCTGGCGTTGATGCTTTTGGTTCCGGCATCCATGCCGATGCTTGCTGAAGACGAAGGTGCATCGACGCAGGTGAGAATTTCACCGGTTACCTGGGTAATGGTGGCTGCAGTCTTCCTGTTTTTTTGCTCGATCGGCACATATTGGGCCTTCATCGAACGTGCAGGCGCTCAGACCGGGATGACACCTGATGAGGTCGGTGGGTGGCTCGCAGCGTCGAATGTCGCCGCGTTGGTCGGTTCGGTTTCCGCCCCCTGGTTCTGTCGCAGGTTCGGCGAGCGTGCCGTTCTTCTGTTCGGCTCCGGAATGGTTGCGTTGGTGCCGGCTGGCCTGCTGTGGGGGGATAGCGGCCACTTGGGTTTTCTGATTGATCTGGGCCTGTTCGTTGTGCTCTGGAATCTTCTGATGATCGTTCAGATGGCGTTGCTCGGACGGTGGGATCCTACCGGGCGGGCGGTGAGCCTGACGCCGGCCGCTCAAGGGTTGGGGCTGGCACTTGCGCCGCTCGGCGCAGGGATGGTTGCCGCGCGATACGGTTTCATTGCTGCGGTGGCGAGCTCCAGCTGCTTTGCGCTTGCTTGTCTGGTCGCCACCTGGTCGGCGCTCCGACGCCGTGCGCATGAGGTCGCACTGGATTTCAGGATGTCGTGAAAAAGCTCGGAATCCGCTACAGGCGTCCGGACAACATGCAGCATGCTTGAAAACACGCTTTCCTCCCCGCAACCTCCCCCAGAAGAGCGCAGAAAACAGGTAAACCGCTGATCGAAAAAGGGAAAGTCGTGGTGGGCCCGGCGGGGTTCGAACCCGCGACCAATCGATTATGAGTCGACTGCTCTAACCGCTGAGCTACAGGCCCTGATAAGAGAACAACAGAGAAGCGATGCGTGCGACACGCAACCCGGGCAACGATGCCGGGCCGGCATTGTAACAATAAAAGGGACAAACGCCACCGGTACCGTATCGATACCGGTGGCGTTCAGAGGGGCAACACCAAAAATCAGTTCCCTTCGAGGAACGACTTCAGCTTGTCGGAACGGCTCGGGTGACGCAGCTTGCGCAGCGCCTTCGCCTCGATCTGACGGATCCGCTCACGCGTGACGTCGAACTGCTTGCCGACTTCCTCGAGCGTGTGATCGGTGCTCATCTCGATACCGAAACGCATCCGCAGCACCTTCGCCTCGCGCGGCGTCAGCGAATCGAGCACGTCCTTCACGACGTCGCGCATGCTCGCATGCAGCGCGGCATCCGCCGGCGCGACCGTGTTGTTGTCCTCGATGAAGTCGCCGAGATGGGAATCGTCGTCGTCACCGATCGGCGTTTCCATCGAGATCGGCTCCTTCGCGATCTTCATGATCTTGCGGATCTTGTCTTCCGGCATTTCCATCTTCTCGGCGAGCGTTGCCGGATCCGGCTCGAGACCGGTTTCCTGCAGGATCTGCCGCGAGATGCGGTTCATCTTGTTGATCGTCTCGATCATGTGAACCGGAATCCGGATCGTGCGCGCCTGGTCCGCGATCGAACGCGTGATGGCCTGGCGGATCCACCACGTCGCATACGTCGAGAACTTGTAGCCGCGACGGTATTCGAACTTGTCCACCGCCTTCATCAGGCCGATGTTGCCTTCCTGGATCAGGTCGAGGAACTGCAGGCCGCGGTTCGTGTACTTCTTCGCGATCGAGATCACGAGACGCAGGTTGGCCTCGGTCATTTCACGCTTCGCCTGGCGCGCCTTCAGTTCGCCGGCCGCCATCTGGCGGTTGGTTTCCTTCAGGTCCTTCAGCGGCAGCACGACGCGCGCCTGCAGGTCGAGCAGGCGCTGCTGCTGTTCGCGGATCGCCGGGATGTTGCGCAACAGGACTGCGCTGTACGCATGGCCTTCAGCGGCAACCTTCTCCGCCCAGTCGAGATCCGTCTCGCTGCCCGGGAAGCGCGCGATGAATTCCGAACGCGGCATCCCGCACTTGTCGACGACGATGTGCAGGATCTGACGCTCGACCTGACGCACCTCGTCCACCTGCGCACGCAGCGTGTCGCACAGACGCTCGACGGTACGCGCGGTGAAGCGGATCGTCATCAGCTCGGTCTGGATCGTTTCCTGCGCCTTCAGGTAAGCCTTCGACTTGTAGCCTTCCTTCTCGAACGCACGGCGCATCTTGTCGAACCATTCGCTGATCTGCGCGAACTTCTCGAGCGATGCGCGCTTCAGCGCCTCGAGCTGGGCAGCGTTCGCCGATGCCTGCGCAGCGCCGTCGTCCTCTTCCTCTTCTTCCTCTTCTTCCTCTTCCTCGTCGGCGTCTTCGTCCTCGTTCTCGATCTCCTCCGCATCCTTCGCGGAGAAGCCGTCCGTGTCGGCACCGCCCGCCGCATTCGGATCGATCAGGCCGTCGACGAGCTCATCCACGCGGCTCTCTTCGTTCGCGACGCGCTCAGCCATCGCGAGGATGTCGGCGATCGTCGTCGGGCACGCGGAGATCGCCATCACCATGTGGCGCAGGCCGTCCTCGATCCGCTTCGCGATCTCGATTTCGCCTTCGCGCGTGAGCAGCTCGACCGTACCCATCTCGCGCATGTACATCCGCACCGGATCGGTCGTGCGGCCGAATTCCGAATCGACGGTGGACAGCGCAACTTCCGCTTCCTCTTCGACTTCGTCGTCCGACGAGGCGGCCGGCGCGTTGTCGTTCAGCAGCAGCGTCTCCGCGTCCGGCGCCTGCTCATAGACCGCCACGCCCATGTCGTTGAACGTGCCGATGATGCCTTCGAGGGCTTCGGTCTCGGTGAAGTTGTCCGGCAGGTGGTCGTTGATTTCGGCATACGTGAGGAAGCCGCGCTCCTTGCCGAGCTTGATCAGCGCGCGCAGCTTCACGCGCCGCTCTTCGATTTCCTCGGCCGTGCCGGGCGTGCTCGTCGCGAACGCTTCCTTCAGCAGCGCCTTCTCCTTGGCACGACGATCGCGCACCTTGGATTTACCCGCAGCAGCCGCAACAGGCTGCTCGTCGCTCTGATTTGCTTCGTCTTCGACGGATACTTCGTTCAGCTTTTTAGTCATGGAGTTCGCCGTACCGGCTAATTCGACTCGCGGCTGCTGGACGACAGCCGGTTGAACCGTGGGTGCATGAGTAGTACGTACTGCCGTTTCGTCCGCCGCGACAGCCGTGTCCCTTGCGCTTTTCGCACTTGCCCGCTTCGCCGCCGGCATCGCCGGCCCGGAGTCGGGTCTCGCGGCAGCCCGTGTTCCGGCTGCCGGCGCCGGCCCAGCCTGAGCAGTGCCGGCCGCGGTTTTTTTTCTGGCAGGAGCCGATGTGGCGAAAGACACTGTCCTGGTGGAAGAAGCAGACTTGGCCGCTGTGACCTTCGTGGTCGGCTCCGTCGAGCCTTTGCCTGTTGCTTTCTTTCCGCCTGTTGTCTTTGCCATTGCGAATCTCGCCTCTGCTTAGAAAACAAACCGCTGGAAACCTTATATTATAGCACGCGGGGTAACCCTCTCCTGGCGCCCCGCCTGCCTACAGCCCGAGCCGACGCTTCATGTCGGTTCGCTGCTGGTTCAATTCCGTCAATTCCGCCAATTCCTCCGGGGTGAACGCGGATTGCCGCGAAAGCCGGTCGAGCCGGTCGCAACATGCGTCGTAGCGCATCTTGAACACCGCCGCCTGCAGCTCTTCCCCCGCAATCCGCTCCTGCTCGCGCTGCCGCTCGGCCACCGACTCGTCGTCCGGATTCTGTAACAGCAAATCGCGGACGTTTTCATCATAGTCCAGAATTTCGCGGAAGATTTCCTCGTAAGTCGCCGCGTTCGAGGACGTCCGCAGCACATCCGACAGCAATCTGAACTCCGCCGCGTCGCCCAGCGCACGCGCGTGCTCGACGACTTCGCCGAACAGTTCCCCGATCCGCGGCAGCGCCCGCAGCGTCGCAACCTGCTCGTCGTCGAGCTGCGTGCCGATGCGCGGATGCATCACCAGGTTGCGCAGCGCACGCTTCTCGCTGTCCGTCACGCGGCGCCGCTCGCTGCGCGCGGGCGCCTGGCGCGGCGGCGCGACGATCCGCGCATCGACGTCGGACAGCCCCGCCACCTCTTCGAACGGAATGTCGAGACGGTCCGCGATCATGTGCATGATCTGCGCCCGCAACGCATTCGCAGGCAGCGCCTGCAACATCGGCTTCGCATCGAACAGCGCCTTCGCACGGCCTTCCGGCTGGTCGAGCGCCTTGCCGGCGATCGCCTCGTTCAGCAGGAACTGCGACAGCGGCATCGCACGCTCGACCTGCTCGGAAAACGCGTCGGCGCCGAATTCGCGCACGTAGCTGTCCGGATCGTGCTCGGTCGGCAGGAAAAGGAACCGGATCGTCCGGTTGTCCGCCGCATGCGGCAGGCACGCCTCGAGCGCACGCCGCGCCGCGCGGCGCCCGGCCGAGTCGCCGTCGAAGCTGAAGATCACCGTGTCGGTCTGCCGCAGCAGCTTCTGCACGTGGATCGGCGTACAGGCCGTGCCGAGCGTCGCAACCGCGTTCGGGAACCCGAGCTGCGCGAGCGCAACGACGTCCATGTAGCCTTCGACGACGAGCACGTACTTGCGCTCGCGAATCGCGAGTCGCGCCTCGAACAGCCCGTAAAGTTCGCTGCCCTTGTTAAATAATGGCGTTTCCGGCGAATTCAAATATTTCGGCTCGCCGGCGCCCAGCACGCGGCCGCCGAAGCCGATCACCTGCCCCTTCACGTTGCGGATCGGGAACATGATCCGCTCGCGGAACCGGTCGTAGCGCCGCGCAACGCCCTGCGCATCAGTCTTCTCGCTGACGATCACGAGCCCGGACTCGACGAGCGCGTCGTTCCGATAGTCCGGGAACGCCGTTTCGAGGTTCTGCCAGCCGTCCGGCGCATAGCCGAGCCCGAACCGGGCCGCGACCTCACCGGTCAGCCCCCGTTTCTTCAGGTACTGGATCGCGTCCGGCGCGCCACGCAGTTGCTTGCGGTAGTAATCGCACGCGGCGGCCATCACGTCGGACAGCGCGGTCGCGACCGATTTCGAAACCGCCGGCTGCGCCGGATAGTCGCCACCACCGCCGCCCCCGCCGCCACGCATCGGGGACGGCTCGTGCGGCACCGACAGGCCGACCGACTGCGCGAGCTCCTGCACGGCCTCAGGGAACGTCAGGCCCGCATGCTCTATCAGGAAGCCGATCGCCGTGCCATGCGCGCCGCAGCCGAAGCAGTGATAGAACTGCTTGGTCGGGCTGACGGTGAACGACGGGCTCTTTTCGTTGTGGAACGGGCACAGCCCCATGAAATTGGCGCCGCCCTTCTTGAGCTGCACATAGCGGCCCACCACGTCGACGATATCGACGCGGTTCAGCAAATCCTGCAGGAACGAATGCGGAATCACCGGGGGATAGTACGGAAAAAGACAATGCGACGCCCCGGCGCGCGCAATGCATGCGCACGCCGGGCACGGGTTTTACTTGGACAGCGCGGCCTTGACGAGCGCTGAAACGGCAGTCATGTCGGCGCGGCCGGCGAGCTTGCCCTTCAGCACGCCCATCACCTTGCCCATGTCCTGCGGACCGGCTGCGCCCGTCTCCGTGACCGCGGCCTGCACTTCGGCGGCCACCTCGGCCTCCGACAGCTGCTGGGGCATGTAGCCGCTCAGCACGTTCAGCTCGGCCTGCTCCTTCGCGACCAGGTCGTCACGGGCTGCCGCCTGGAACTGGCTGATCGAATCCTTGCGCTGCTTGATCATCTTGTCGATCACGGCCGTCACCGCGGCGTCGTCGAGCGTGATCTGCTCGTCGACCTCACGTTGCTTGATCGCGGCCATCAGCAGGCGAATCGTCGCGAGGCGCTCGGTGTCCTTCGCGCGCATCGCGGTCTTCATGTCTTCGCTGATCTGCTCTTTCAAACTCATCTTTCACCCGGGAATGGAAACGTGAATCCGACGCCCGCCAACGGACGTCAACACAAAAACCCGCTTGGGACACTGTCTCAAGCGGGTTGCTCGAATCCGGCATCGGCGACTCGCACGGGAGCCGCCGGTGCGCCGCTCAGCGAACCGCGCGGCGCAAACATCGTTCAGTACAGCTTCTTCGGCAGCATCTGGCTGCGGATGCGCTTGTAGTGACGCTTCACGGCTGCAGCCTTCTTGCGCTTGCGCTCGGCCGTCGGCTTCTCGAAGAACTCCCGCGCACGCAGTTCGGTCAGCAGACCGTTCTTTTCGATCGTGCGCTTGAAGCGACGCATGGCAACTTCAAACGGCTCGTTTTCTTTAACGCGAATGATCGTCATGACCCGACACGCAAAAAAAAGGTTTGCAGGAAAAGATTATTGAGTATAGCAGACCCTTTACACAAGGACATCAGCGCGTCAAGCGCCGCGCGCGAACTCCGCGGCTGCCTGCCCGGCCGCCACGCCGGACGCCCACGCCCACTGGAAGTTGTAGCCGCCGAGCCAGCCCGTCACGTCGACCGCCTCGCCGATGAAGAAGAGGCCCGGCACCCGCGCGCTCATCATCGTCGCCGACGACAGCTCGCGCGTATCCACGCCACCCTTCGTCACCTCGGCCTTCTTGTAGCCCTCGGTGCCGTTCGGCGTCAGCGTCCAGCCGCCGAGCGCGTCACCGATCTGGCGCAGCGTCTTGTCCGGCAGGTCGGCCAGCCGCGCATCGGCGGCCACGCGATGCGTGTCGAGCCACACGTGCGCGAGCCGCGAAGGCACCCAGTCCGCGAGCAGCGAACCGATCTGGCGCCGCGACCCGCGCTTCGCCTCGAGCAGGTCGGCCACTGCGTCACGCTGCGGCAGCAGGTCGACGCGAATCGGCTCGCCCGGCTGCCAGTAGCTCGAAATCTGCAGGATGCCCGGCCCCGACAGGCCGCGATGCGTGAGCAGCAGGTCCTCGACGAACTCCCCGCCGCGCTTGCGGTCGCCGGTCGACACGCGCACCTCGAGCGCCACGCCGGACAGCGCGGCAAACGGCTCCCAGTCCTGCACCGCAAACGTCAGCGGCACGAGCGCGGGCCGCGTATCGACGAGCTTGTGACCGAACTGCTTCGCGATCCGGTAGCCGAAGTCGGTCGCACCGATCTTCGGGATCGACAGGCCGCCCGTCGCGATGATCAGCGCGCGCGCGGCAATCTGTCCGGCCTGCGTGTCGAGCGTGAAGCCGTCCGCCGGCGCGTGGCGCACCGCGTCGACGACGACCGGCCGGCGCCACGCAATGCCGCCACCGTCGCACTCGCTCTTCAGCACATCGATGATCGCGTCGCTGCCGTGGTCGCAGAACAGCTGGCCCTTGTGTTTTTCGTGCCAGGTCACGTGATGGCGCTTGAGCAGCCCGAGGAAGTCCCGCGGCGTGTAGCGGGCGAGCGCCGAACGGGCGAAATGCGGATTGGCCGACAGGTAGTTGTCGGGGCCCGCGTACAGGTTCGTGAAGTTGCAGCGGCCGCCACCGGAGATGCGGATCTTCTCGGCCAGGCGCGGCGCATGATCGACCAGCACCACGCGGCGGCCGAGCTGCCCGGCGACCGCGGCGCTCATCATGCCGGCGGCGCCCGCGCCGATCACGGCGATATCGTAGGTTTCCATGGCGCGGATTGTACCCGGCCCGCGCCACCGCCAGCGGCGCAGCGCGTCGGCCTGCTATACTTTTCGGTTACGTTGACATTCCGGCGTCGCCCGCGACACGGCACGCCCTGCCCCACACCATGCTCGTTCTCGGCATCGAAAGCTCCTGTGACGAAACCGGCCTCGCGCTCTACGACACGCAGCGCGGCTTGCTCGCGCACGCGCTCCACTCGCAGATCGCGATGCACCGCGACTACGGCGGCGTCGTGCCCGAGCTCGCGTCGCGCGACCATATCCGCCGCGCACTGCCGCTGCTCGAGGAGGTGATCGAGAAAAGCGGCACGCGGCGCGAAGAGATCGACGCGATCGCGTTCACGCAGGGTCCGGGGCTCGCCGGCGCGCTGCTCGTCGGCGCGAGCATCGCGAATGCGCTGGCGCTGGCCTGGAACAAGCCGACCGTCGGCATTCATCACCTCGAGGGCCACCTGCTGTCGCCGCTGCTCGTCGCGGAGCCGCCGCCGTTCCCGTTCGTCGCGCTGCTCGTGTCGGGCGGCCACACGCAGCTGATGCGCGTGACCGACGTCGGCGTCTACGAGACGCTCGGCGAGACGCTCGACGACGCAGCCGGCGAAGCGTTCGACAAGACCGCAAAGCTGATCGGCCTCGGCTACCCGGGCGGACCGGAAGTGTCGAAGCTCGCCGAAACCGGCACGCCGGGCGCCGTCGTACTGCCGCGTCCGATGCTGCATTCCGGCGATCTCGATTTCAGCTTCAGCGGCCTGAAAACCGCCGTGCTGACGCAGATGAAGAAGTTCGAGGCCGCGAAGTTGTCCGGCGCTGCGCTCGAACGCGCGAAGGCCGATCTCGCACGCGGCTTCGTCGACGCGGCCGTCGACGTGCTCGTCGCGAAATCGCTCGCGGCGCTCAAGAAGACGAAACTCAAGCGCCTCGTCGTCGCGGGCGGTGTCGGCGCGAACCGCCAGTTGCGCGACGCGCTGTCGGCCGCAGCCGCAAAGCGCGGCTTCGACGTGCACTACCCCGACCTCGCGCTTTGCACCGACAACGGCGCGATGATCGCACTCGCCGGCGCGCTGCGGCTCGCACGCTGGCCCGAGCAGGCCAATGCCGACTACGCGTTCACCGTGAAACCGCGCTGGGATCTCGCATCGCTCGCGCGCTGAGCGCCGCCGCACACATCGATCCGCACCGCGCGCCGCGCATGTGAAAAAAAGGCCGCTCGAACTGAGCGGCCTTTTTGCCGATGCGGGACGATGCGTCGCGTGTCGCGCGTTATGCGTTACACGTTACGCGGCCAGCCGCTTGTCGCGCTCGATCAGCGCATAAGCGCTGTGGTTGTGAATCGATTCGAAGTTTTCGGCCTCGAGCACGTACGCAACGATGCGCTCGTCGCGATCCAGCCGCTGCGCGACGTCGCGCACGAGATCCTCGACGAACTTCGGATTCTCGTACGCGCGCTCGGTCACGAACTTCTCGTCCGGGCGCTTCAGCAGCCCCCACAGTTCGCACGACGCCTCTTCCTCGGCCATCCGGATCAACGCCTCGACCGGCACGTCGGCCGCCAGCTCGGCATCGATCGTCACGTGCGAGCGCTGGTTGTGCGCGCCATACTGCGAGATCTTCTTCGAGCACGGGCACAGGCTCGTGACCGGCACCAGCACCTTCAGGAACAGGCGCGTCGCGCCGCCGCGGCTTTCGCCCGCGAGCGTCACTTCGTAGTCCAGCAGACTCTGGACGCCCGACACCGGCGCCGTCTTGTTCACAAAATACGGGAACGTCACCTCGATGCGGCCCGCCTCGGCCTCGAGCTTCTCCAGCATCGCTGCGAGCATCGTGCGAAACAGCTCGGTCGTCAGCGGCGTGCGATGCTCTTCGAGCAGCGCGACGAAACGCGACATGTGCGTGCCCTTCTGGTCGGCGGGCAGATGGACGTCGAGGTTCCAGAGGCCGACGGTCGGCTGCACGTCACCGCTCTCGGTGCGCACCGTCAACGGATGCCGGACCGCCTTCACGCCCACGCGCTGAATCGGAATCTGACGGGTATCCACCGTGCTCTGCACGTCGGGCATCACGAAGGCGGGATTCATCTGGTTCATCTTCTTCAATCCTTATAAGCCGCGCGCTCGACTACGCGCGCGCCGCCGCAAGCGGCATGCCGGAAAAACAACATGGGCCCGCAGGCCCATGTTTTCCGCATCAATGAAAGACCGGGGTTCGCCAGTCGCGTCGACGCCGCCAACTGGCGGCGCCGGCTTACGCGACGCGCTTGGCCTGGTCGGCGACGGCAGCCGCCGGATTCAGGAAGCGTTCGCGAATCGATTTCGCGATGCCCGCGCCGTCGAGGCCGCATTGCGACAGCAGCTTCGCGGGGTCACCGTGATCGATGAAGCGGTCAGGGAGGCCCAATTGTAGTACGGGTCGGATAACCCCACTCTCCATCAGGGCTTCCACGCATGCGGAACCCGCACCGCCCATCACGCAGCCTTCCTCGGCCGTGACGAGGTAATCGTGCGTCTCGGCCAGCTCGCGCACGAGCTCGGCGTCGATCGGCTTCACGAAGCGCATGTTCGCGACGGTCGCATCGAGTTCCTCGGCCGCGGCCAGCGACGGTGCAACCATCGTGCCGAACGCGAGGATCGCAATGCGCTTGCCTTCCGGCTGCGACGTGCGGCGACGCACTTCGCCCTTGCCCACCGGGATCTCGGTGAATTCCTTCACCGTCGGCACGCCGGCGCCCGCGCCGCGCGGATAGCGCACCGCAGTCGTGTTCGGCTGCTGCAGCGCGGTGTGCAGCATCTGGCGGCATTCGTTCTCGTCGGATGCGACCATGATCGTCATGTTCGGAATGCAGCGCATGAACGCGAGATCGTACGCACCCGCGTGCGTCGCGCCGTCGGCGCCGACCAGGCCCGCACGGTCGATCGCGAACACGACCGGCAGGTTCTGCAATGCGACGTCGTGGATCAGCTGGTCGTACCCGCGCTGCAGGAACGTCGAGTAGATCGCGACGACGGGCTTCAGCCCTTCGGTCGCGAGGCCGCCCGCGAACGTCACCGCGTGCTGCTCGGCGATGCCGACGTCGTAATAGCGATCCTTGAAGCGCCTCTCGAATTCGACCATGCCGGAGCCTTCGCGCATCGCGGGCGTGATGCCGACCACGCGCGAATCGCGCTCGGCCTCGTCGCACAGCCATTCGCCGAACACCTGCGTGTAGGTCTTCTTCGCGGGCGTCGCCGACGGCTTGATGCCTTCCGCCGGATTGAACTTGCCCGGGCCGTGGTAAAGCACCGGATCGGCTTCGGCGAGCTTGTAGCCCTGGCCTTTCTTGGTCACCACGTGCAGGAACTGCGGACCGCGCAGTTCCTTGATGTTCTGCAGCGTCGGGATCAGCGAGTCGAGATCGTGACCGTCGATCGGGCCGATGTAGTTGAAGCCGAACTCCTCGAACAGCGTCGCGGGCACGACCATGCCCTTCGCATGCTCCTCGAGCTTGCGCGCGAGTTCGAGCACCGGCGGTGCGACGCTCAGCACGCGCTCGACGCCAGCGCGCGCAGCCGCATAGAAGCGGCCCGACATCAGGCGGGCGAGATGGCGGTTCAGCGCGCCGACCGGCGGCGAGATCGACATGTCGTTGTCGTTGAGGATCACGAGCAGCTTCGCGTCCTCGGACACGCCGGCGTTGTTCATCGCCTCGAACGCCATGCCGGCCGTCATCGCGCCATCGCCGATCACCGCGATCGAGAAGCGGTCGTCGCCGTTCAGCTGGCTGCCGATCGCCATGCCGAGCGCGGCCGAGATCGACGTGCTCGAGTGCGCGGTGCCGAACGTGTCGTACTCCGATTCGGTCCGCCGCGGGAAGCCCGAGATGCCGTCGAGCTGACGCAGCGAGTGCATCTGGTCGCGGCGACCGGTCAGGATCTTGTGCGGATAGGTCTGGTGGCCCACATCCCAGACGATACGGTCGTTCGGCGTGTTGAACACGTAGTGCAACGCGATCGTCAGCTCGACCGTCCCGAGATTGGACGACAAGTGGCCGCCCGTCTTCGACACGCTGTCGAGCACGAACGAACGCAGCTCGTCGGCGAGCGGTTGCAGTTGACGGCGATCAAGACGGCGCAGGTCGGCCGGATCGTCGATAGTTTTCAGCAAGTCGTACATCGTCGTTCCATTGTAGGAAATCAAACGCGCCCGCATTCTGTTGCACACACCCGTAGCGTGTGCGCGGCGGCGGGCTTTCGCGTCAGCTGACCCGGTTCACCACCAGGTCGGCAAGTTCGGCGAGCCGCAGTGCGCGTGCGCCGAACGGTTGCAGCGCGGCGTGCGCTTCGGCACGCAGCTGGGCGGCCAGCTCGCGCGATGCGTCGAGGCCGAGCAGCGACACATAGGTCGGCTTGTCGTTGGCGGCGTCCTTGCCGGCCGTCTTGCCAAGCGTTGCCGAATCGGTCGTGACGTCGAGAATGTCGTCGACGACCTGGAACGCGAGCCCCACCGCCGCCGCATAGACGTCGAGCGAGGCCATCGCTTCCGCGGACGGCGTTTCGCCCGCCAGCGCGCCCATCCGGACGGCGGCGCGCAGCAGCGCGCCCGTCTTCATCCGGTGCATCGTCTCGAGCTGTTCGCGCGTCAGCTTGATGCCGACGCTCGCCAGATCGATCGCCTGCCCGCCGGCCATGCCGATCGAGCCGCTCGCCAGCGCCAGTTCGCGCACGAGCGCGGCCTGCTGCGCCGGCGCGAGCACTTCGGCATCGGTCAGCGCGACGAAGGCCTGCGACTGCAGCGCGTCGCCGACCAGCAATGCGGTCGGTTCGTCATATTTGACGTGCACGGTCGGCTTGCCGCGCCGCAGCGCGTCGTCGTCCATGCACGGCATGTCGTCATGCACGAGCGAATAGACGTGGATCATCTCCAGCGCCGCCGCCGCCGCATTGCGCGCCGCTTCCGACGCGCCGGTCAGTTCGCCTGCCGCATGGCACAGCAGCGGGCGAACGCGTTTGCCGCCTCCGAGGACCGCGTAGCGCATCGCTTCGTGGAGTTGCGCGGGCACCACAGTTTCAGCCGGCAAATAGTGGCCGAGTGCGTCCTCGACGCGGTCGAGCACGGACCGCATCCATTGTTCGAATGTCATAGATCGTCGTCTTCGCCGTCCGTGGCGGCCGTTCCGGCCGAAAGCGGCTTCAGGGTCGCGCCGTCGAGCACACGCACCTGCTGCTCCACTTTTTCGAGTTGCTGTTGGCAAAACGCAACGAGTGCCGCCCCACGGCGGTACGCCGCGAGCGAATCCTCGAGACTCAACGCGCCGCCTTCCATCCGGGCAACCAGCGCCTCGAGCTCCGCGAGCGCCATCTCGTAACTGTCCGGCAGCGGTTCGGTGCCGTTGCCGGCCGGCGCGGCGCCAGGGGATGCGGTTTTCGCCATGGACGAAGTGTCAAATTTCAAAACAAGTCGGACATTCTACGGCAAAAGAGAATTTTCCGACCTGCCGACTTGGATCGCCCGCCCCCGCTCCTGCCCCATCTCTGTTGCACATTGCCCACCTGCAAATGTGCGCCCGACAAAAAATTGACACAAATCAGGCACTTAATCCTAGCCTTGCTTGGGGATCCGGGTATAATTCCCGGTTTCCCTAAATCGAATTTTCGATGGTTGGGTTGTTCACTGCTTTCACGCTAACACCGGGAGTGGGAATGTCCAATCTGAGCGATGCGCTTCAGTTGAAGTCGGCTCACAGCCAGCTTCCAGTCACTGCATACTTCGATGAGGCGCTACTTCAGCGCGAGATCGAAACCCTCTTCAAGAAAGGACCTCGTTACGTCGGGCACGAGTTGATGGTGCCCGAGGCGGGGGATTATTTTGCGCTGCCTTCCGAACAGGAGGGCCGCGTGCTGGTCCGCAACCCGGCGAACCAGGTCGAACTGTTGTCGAACGTCTGCCGCCACCGGCAGGCGATCATGCTCAACGGGCGCGGCCACACGCAGAACATCGTGTGCCCGCTGCACCGCTGGACGTACGATCTGGAAGGCCAGCTGCTCGGTGCGCCGCACTTCCCCGACAAGCCTTGCCTGAACCTCGGCAAGAGCCCGCTGCAGAACTGGCAGGGGCTGCTGTTCGAGGACGAAGGCCGGAACGTCGCGCGCGACCTCGCGAACCTCGGCACGAAGCATCACTTCGACTTCTCCGAGTACCACTTCGATCACGTCGAAGTGCACGAGTGCGACTACAACTGGAAGACGTTCATCGAGGTCTACCTCGAGGATTACCACGTCGTCCCGTTCCATCCGGGCCTCGGCAGCTTCGTGTCGTGCGACGACCTGAAATGGGAGTTCGGCGACTGGTACAGCGTGCAGACGGTCGGCGTGCACAACGCGCTCGCGAAGCCGGGCAGCGCGACGTACAAGACGTGGCACGAGCAGGTGCTGAAGTTCCGCAACGGCGAGCCGCCGGAGTTCGGCGCGATCTGGATGGTCTACTACCCGGGCCTGATGATCGAGTGGTATCCGCACGTGCTCGTCGTGTCGTGGCTGATCCCGCGCGGCCCGCAGAAGACGACCAACATCGTCGAGTTCTATTACCCCGAGGAAATTGCGCTGTTCGAGCGCGAGTTCGTCGAGGCCGAGCGCGCCGCCTACATGGAAACGGCCGTCGAGGACGACGAAATCGCGATGCGGATGGACGCGGGCCGCCGTGCACTGATGGCGCGCGGCGAATCGCAGGTCGGCCCGTATCAGAGCCCGATGGAAGACGGCATGCAGCACTTCCACGAGTTCCTGCGCAGCCACCTCGGCGACCTCTGACACAGGCATGCGGTTTCCGCATCACGATGCATGACGAAAAGACGGGCTTCGGCCCGTCTTTTTTGTTTAGACTTAGTACATCAGGCCGTTTGCTCAATCAGGAGCCGTCATGCCCCATACTCATTACACTACGCTCATCTCCGCGGCCAATCTCGCCGAGCGGCTCGCGGCCGCCCCCGGCAGCGTCGCACTGTTCGACTGCCGTTTCGATCTCGCGGCTACGGGTGCGGGCGAAGCCGCGTATGCGGCCGGCCACATTACCGGCGCACAATACCTCCACCTCGACCGCGACCTGTCGGGCCGCAAGACCGGCACCAACGGCCGCCATCCGCTGCCGTCGCGCGATGCGCTTGTCGCGACGCTCGCCGATCGCGGGCTCAGGCAGGGGCAGCAGGTCGTCGCATACGACGCGCAAGGCGGCGCATACGCGGCGCGGTTGTGGTGGCTGCTGCGCTGGCTCGGGCATGATTCGGTCGCCGTGCTCGACGGCGGGCTGCAAGCATGGGAAGCGGCCGGCCAGCCGCTGACGGTCGAAACCACTCACCCGTCGCGCGGCGATTTTCACGCGGCGGCGCCGCTTGAATCGACGGTCGACGCGCAGGCCGTGCTCGCGAATCTGACGTCGCGCACGCGAACCGTTATCGATGCGCGCGCACCCGATCGCTATCGCGGCGAGAACGAAACGATCGATCCGGTCGGCGGCCATATCCCCGGCGCGCTCAACCGCTTCTTCAAGGACAACCTGAGCGCGGACGGCCGCTTCAAGACCGGCCACGAACTGCGCGAGACCTTCTCGACGCTGCTGGGCGGCATCGATCCGAATCGCGTGATCCTGCAATGCGGTTCCGGCGTGACCGCCTGCCACAATGCGCTCGCGATGGAAGTCGCCGGCCTGCACGGCGCATCGCTGTACCCCGGTTCGTGGAGCGAATGGTGCGCCGACCCGGCACGGCCGGTCGCCACGGGCCCGACGCCATAACATCGCACCCGGCACATTGACTCGGCGGCGGCGCAAGCCGCCGCTTGCCGTTCACATCACGCCGTACTTGTGGAACCACGCGATCGCGCGATTCCAGCCATCCTCGGCATCGGCCTTCACATAGCTCGGCCGGTAATCGGCGAAGAACGCGTGGCCGGCATCCGGATACACGACGAACTCCGATTCGTGCGCGCGCTTCGACGCGCTCGCCTGGATCTTCTCGCGCATGGTCGCAAGCGACGCCTGCGAGATGTTCGTATCCTTCGCACCGTACAGCCCGAGCACCGGCACATCCAGCGTCGATGCACGATCGACCGGGTTGAACGGCGTCATCTCGTCGGTCTTGCCGTCGACGAACCCGTACCACGCCACCGCCGCGCGCACATGCGGATTGTGCTCCGCGTACAGCCACGCCTGGCGCCCGCCCCAGCAGAACCCCATCACGCCCACGCGCGACAGGTCACCGCCATTCTTGCCGGCCCATGCGACGGCCGCATCGAGATCCTCGGTCACCTGCCGGTCCGGCACCTTGCTGACGACATGCTCGACGAGTGCCTGGATCGACGGATACTTCGATGCATCGCCCTGCCGCGCGAACAGCTCGGGAGCGATTGCCAGATAACCGAGCTTCGCGAAGCGGCGGCAGACGTCGGCAATGTGCGCGTGTACGCCGAAGATCTCGTGAATCACGATCACGACCGGCAGGTTGGTCTTGTCCTGCGGCTGCGCGCGATACGCGGGCACGCTCGCATCGCCCGAACGGATCTCGACGGTGCCCGCGTCCAGCCCCGTACTGTCGGTCGTGATCGTCTGTGCCGACACGGGCAGCACCGCCGCTGCAAAGGTGCCGCCGAGCGCCGCCTGCATGAACTTGCGGCGCGAAAACGGAACGTGGGGAACCAGGCTGTCGACTTCGGGTTTCAACATCAATGCACTCCTCGATTGGGCACCGCCGTCACGAACTCGCGCTTGGCGTGACGTTGCGGCGATCGGCGCGGCGCCGCATATGGAAACCTGTACAAGATGCCCAATGATCCGTTGCCGAGTCAACTGTTAGAATTGTAAGACTCGGTTACGACAGGACGCTTCATGCAGCGCGACTGCCGCGTCCGAGGCCCTTGCAATCCGCGCGCCGCGCCGCTCGCCGACGCGTGCTCGCACTGTCAGTGCAGCTTGACGCGCGGCAGCGTCGTGCGTCGCAGCCAGTGCGCGACCGTATCGAGCATCATCCGCGGATAGCCGTGCAAAGCCGCGATGTGCAGCCGATACAGCGACATGTACATGAAGCGCGCGAACAGCCCTTCGATCAACATGTTGCCACCGATCAGCCCGCCCATCAGGTTGCCGACTGCGCTGAAATGGCCGAGCGACACGAGCGAGCCGAGGTCGCGATACGTGAACTCGGGCAACGGACGCCCGTCGAGCCGACATCCGAGCGCCTTCAGCAGGAAGTTCGCCTGCTGGTGCGCGGCCTGCGCACGCGGCGGCACGTTGCGCTCGTTGCCGGGCCATGCGCATGCCGCGCAATCGCCAAGCGCGAACACGTTGTCGTCGGTAAAGGTCTGCAGCGTGCGGCGCACGTCGAGCTGGCCGAGCTTGTTGACCTGGAGACCATCGAGATTCGCGAGCACGGGCGGCGCCTTGATGCCGGCGGCCCAGACCGTCAGGTCGGCGCGCACCGTCTTGCCACTCGCGGTATGAACGGCCCCGGGCGCGACCTCGGTCACGCGTTCACTGAGCATCAGCCGCACGCCGAGTTTTTCGAGCAGTTCGGCCGTCGCCGACGACACGCGCTCCTGCAGCGCAGGGAGAATCCGCGGCCCCGATTCGATCAGCACGATGCCGACGTCGTGTCGCGGGTCGAGCTTGTGCAGCCCGTACGCGGACAGCACCTGCGCGGTGTTGCGCAGCTCGGCGGACAGCTCGACGCCGGTAGCGCCGCCGCCGACGATCGCGACCTGGATGCGCGGCTCGGCCACGTCACCCGGTGCGCCCGACGCAGCCGGCGCCGGGCTCTGGTGCTCGGCGCGCATGCACGCGGCGATCAGTCGCTTGCGGAAGCGTTCGGCCTCGCCCACCGTGTCGAGCGCGATCGAGTTTTCCGCCGCGCCCTGCACGCCGAAGAAGTGCGTGGTGCTGCCGATCGCGATCACGAGCGTGTCGTACTCGAGCTCGCGCGCCGGCAGCAGTTCCTCGCCGTCGCTGTCGTTGACGGGCGCGAGCGTAATGCGCTTCGCCGCGCGATCGAGCCCGGTCAGCCCGCCCTGCTGGAATTCGAAACCGTGCCAGCGCGCCTGCGCCGCGTATTCGAGCTCCTGCGTGAACGGGTCCATGCTGCCGGCCGCCACTTCATGCAGCAGCGGCTTCCAGATGTGCGTCGGATTGCGGTCGACGAGCGTGACGAGCGCACGCGCGGGATGCTTGCCGCGCGCGCCGTAACGGTCGCCGAGCCGCGTCGCCAGTTCCAGGCCGCCCGCGCCTCCGCCTACGATGATGATCCGATGCATCCGATTCCCCCTTTGCGATTCGAAACTGCTGCCGCCGGACGTCGCGCACGCGATGCGCGCGCGACGTCTCGTGGATTAACCGGTTCGGACATCATCGATGTGCAGTTCGAAACACTTCGATGCGACCGCTCCCGGCACGCGGGGCGCGCAGCCCCGCGTCAATGACAAGACCACCTGCATTGTCCGGGAGCTTGCGCGTTGACGACAAGCAAACCATCTCGATAAGTGACATCGCTGCAACAATATGTCGCAGGTCACGGGGAACGTGTATCGGTATCGGTCAGTGCGCCTCTTCCCAATTTGCGCCGGCGCCCACTTCGGCGACGAGCGGCACCTTGAGCTTCGCGACGCCACACATCATCTCCGGCAGCTTTTCGCGGACCAGCGACAGCTCGCCGTCGGGCACTTCGAGCACCAGTTCGTCGTGCACCTGCATGATCATCCGCGACGCGAGCCCGTCACGCGCGAGCCAGTCGTCGACGGCGATCATCGACAGCTTGATCAGGTCCGCCGCCGTGCCCTGCATCGGCGCATTGATCGCCGCGCGCTCGGCCGCCTGGCGACGCGGGCCGTTACCGCCGTTGATTTCCGGCAGCCACAGACGGCGGCCGAAAACGGTTTCGACGTAACCCTTCTCCTTCGCGACTTCGCGCGTGTCCACCATATATTGCGCGACGCCCGGGTAGCGCGCGAAATACCGGTCGATGTACAGCTTCGCGGCGTCGCGCGTGATGCCGAGGTTCGACGCGAGGCCGAACGCGCTCATCCCGTAGATCAGCCCGAAGTTGATCACCTTCGCGATCCGGCGCTGGTCCACATTGACCTCGAGCGGCGTCACGCCGAACACTTCGGCCGCCGTCGCACGGTGGATGTCCTCGCCCTGCGAAAACGCGCGCAGCAGCGACGCATCGCCCGAGATGTGCGCCATGATCCGCAGTTCGATCTGCGAATAGTCGGCCGACACGATCTGGTGGCCCGGCGGCGCGACGAACGCCTCGCGGATCCGCCGGCCTTCGGCCGTGCGCACCGGAATGTTCTGAAGATTGGGGTCGTTCGACGCGAGGCGGCCCGTGACCGCGACCGCCTGCGCGTAGTTCGTGTGCACGCGCCCCGTTTCCGGATTGACCATCCGCGGCAGCTTGTCGGTGTAGGTCGACTTCAGCTTCGACAGCCCGCGGTGCTCGAGCAGCAGCTTCGGCAGCGGGTAGTCCTCGGCCAGCTTCTGCAGCACCTCTTCGTCGGTCGACGGCGCGCCGCTCGGCGTCTTCTTCACCACCGGCAGCTGCAGCTTCTCGAAGAAGATCTGGCCGATCTGCTTCGGAGAACCGAGGTTGAACTCGCCACCTGCCAGTTCGTAAGCCTGCGCTTCGAGCTCGATCAGACGCGTCGCGATTTCGGTGCTCTGCGCCTGCAGGCGCGCGTCGTCGATCAGCACGCCCGTGCGCTCCATCTTGCGCAGCACGAGCGACACCGGCATCTCGATCTCGCGATACACGCGTTCGAGGCCCGGTTCGCGCGCGACCTGCGGATACAGCGCGTGATGAAGCTGCAGCGTGATGTCCGCGTCTTCGGCCGCGTACTCGGCGGCCTGCGCAAGTGCCACGTCGTCGAAGCCGATCTGCTTCGCGCCCTTGCCAGCGACGTCCTCATACTTGATCGTCTTGACGCCCAGATGACGCAGCGCGAGGCTGTCCATGTCGTGCGTGCGGTGCGACTCGAGCACGTACGATTCGAGCAGCGTGTCGTGCTCGATGCCGTTCAGTTCGATCCCGTAGTTCGCGAGCACCTGCGCGTCGTACTTCAGGTGCTGGCCGACCTTCTTGTGCGCGGCCGATTCGAGCCACGGCTTCAGCCGCGCGAGCACGTCGTCGATCGGCAGTTGCTCCGGCATGTCGGGGCCGCGGTGCGCGACCGGCAGGTACGCGGCCTTGCCCGGCTCAACCGAGAACGACAGGCCGACGAGACGCGCGGCCATCGGATCGAGCGACGTCGTCTCGGTGTCGAACGCGGTCAGCACGGCCGCGTCGATCTTTGCGAACCATGCGTCGAACTGCGCCCAGGTCTGGATCGTGTCGTATTCGCGCGCGATGGCCGCTGCGATCACCGGCGCCGGCTCACCGTCCGCCACGTCGACTGCGTTGCCTTCCGCGGGCGCGCTGTCGATTTCGCGCAGCCACGTCTTGAAACCGTAACGCGCGAAGATGTCGCGCAGCAGGTCGCGCGCCTCGCCGCAGGTCGCCAGCGTCGCTTCGATCGATTCGAGGTGCGGCGCGAGATCGCACGCGGTCTCGACGGTCACGAGCTTGCGGCCGAGCGGCAGGAAATCAAGCGCGCGACGCAGGTTGTCGCCGACGACGCCCTTGATCTCGTTCGCATGCTCGATCACGCCATCGAGGCTGTCGTACTGCGTCAACCACTTCACGGCCGTCTTCGGCCCGCATTTCTCGACGCCCGGCACGTTGTCGACGGTGTCGCCGATCAGTGCCAGATAATCGATGATCCGCTCCGGCGGCACGCCGAACTTCGCGATCACGCCGTCGCGGTCGAGCGTCTCGTTGGTCATCGTGTTGACGAGCGAGACGGCGTCGCTGACGAGCTGCGCGAGATCCTTGTCGCCCGTCGACACGACCACCTTCATCCCGTGGCGCTCCGCTTCGCGCGCGAGCGTGCCGATCACGTCGTCGGCCTCGACGCCCTCGACCATCAGCAGCGGCCAGCCGAGCGCGCGCACGGCGCCGTGGATCGGCTCGACCTGCAACGCGAGATCGGACGGCATCGACGGACGGTTTGCCTTATAGTCGGCATAGAGGTCATCGCGGAATGTCTTGCCCTTTGCATCGAACACGCAAGCGCTATACTCTGCACTGACTTCCTTGCGCATACGGCGCAGCATGTTGATGATTCCGTAGAGCGCTCCGGTCGGCTCCCCGCCAGGGCCACGCAAATCAGGCATCGCATGGTAAGCCCGATACAGATAGCTCGAACCGTCAACCAATAGCAGGGTCTTACCTTCCAGATTTCGTTCTTCAGGCATTATGAACAAGAGAAAAGTGATTCCGAGTCTGCGTTCGCTCGCAGATCAAGAACGCGCGACGGCCAAGAAGGCGCGCGCATCGTGGCAGATGTTCACGATTATGGCAGAGTTTATCGAGGCGACCGAGTACCTGTCGGAGATCCGCCCGGCCGTCAGCATCTACGGTTCTGCCCGTCTCAAACCCGATACGCCGCACTACAAGCTCGCGGTGCAGATCGCGCGCAAGCTGTCCGACGCCGGCTTCGCGGTGATCTCCGGCGGCGGCCCCGGCATCATGGAAGCCGCGAACAAGGGCGCGCATGCCGGCAAGGCGCCGTCCGTTGGCCTGAACATCGAGCTGCCGCACGAGCAGGCCGGCAACCACTACCAGGACATCTCGCTGCGCTTCCGTCACTTCTTCACGCGCAAGGTCACGTTCGTGAAGAACTCCGATGCGGTGATCGTGATGCCGGGCGGCTTCGGCACGCTCGACGAGTTGTCCGAAGTGCTCACGCTGATCCAGACGAAGAAGTCGCGCCTCGTGCCGATCATCCTTGTCGGCAGCACGTTCTGGCAGGGGCTGCTGCAATGGTTCCGCGACCAGCTGATCCCGAACGGGCTCATCAATGCGGAAGACATGGACCTGATGCAGGTGATCGACGATCCGGACCAGGTGCTCGACGCCGTGCTCGCGTTCTACGAGGACCGCGGCGAGGAGGAAGGCGAGGAAGAGCATCCGCCGCGTCCGGAAGAAGACCGGATGTTCTACCTGTAAGTGTCATGCTCGCGGCCCGGGTACTCGTGATGGGTTCCCGGCTCGCATTGCCCCGTTGCGGGCAGCGCGTCGCGCGGCGCCACCGGCCGTACGCGATGCATTTTGTAACGCCGCATTATCGTGACCAGTTCCGTGGCCGGCTCGCGAACGTCAAATCCGGCCGCCGTTCGACGGATGCTGCGCCACGGCAAATGCGGCGTTGCGGCGTCGCATTGTCAAATCGGCGCGTACGATACGTCCCCGCGTGCGCGCCCTCGTCCCCGCAACCACGCCAATCTGCTGTAACAAAACCTGTTCGCCATCCGGTCCGCAAGACGGCAAACTTCGCGGCACACTTCGCAACACACTTCGATCCAACGGCGCCGCGTTGCGGCACCGAACGTGTGCGCAGCCTCGCGCGCCCTGCTTCGTCGCGCCACGCTCTTCACAACACTCGGGGAAACTCCATGAAACGCTCGCTGACCGCCCTTGCCTTCGCCAGCCTGGGCCTCTCGTTGTCCGGCCTCGCCCATGCCGTGAACGTCGACGTGAACATCGGCACGCCCGCACCGGTCATCGTCGCGCCGGCGCCTGCCCCCGTCGTGATCGCGCCCGCTCCCGTCGTCGTCATCGGCTGGCACGGCGACCGCTACTGGGACGGCCGCCGCTACTGGGAGCGCCGCGAATGGGAAGACTATCAGCGTCATCGCGGGCACGGCTACCACTGCCCGCCGGGACACGCGAAGAAGGGCGAATGCTGAACGGCGCGATGCGCTGACCATCCGGCACAACATCCAGGCCGCCCGCCGGGCTTCGGCTCGAGGGCGGCCTTCGTTCAATGGCACACGACGTCGCCGTACCCGACGAACATCTCGCTCGCGTCGTCATAAGTCCGGGCTTTACGCAGCGCGTCCCGAATCGACATCCGCCGCGCGAGGACCATATGAAACAGGCGGTGGACGAACAGCGCCGCGTCGGCGCCGTCCGGCAAGCCGCGCGGCGCGATATAGGCGGACGCGCCACCGTCCACGAACGCGCGGCCAAACGCGGACGTGCCAGTCTCGCAAGCCGTGCTCACGACGACTCGCCCCTGCAGCCGCATGTTCCCGGCAAGCGCATCCGGCGGCAGGCTGCCGTTCGTCAGCAGCGATACGTCGATCCCTTCGTCATATTCGCCCATCACGAAGCCATCCTGATTGCCGTGGCCGCTGATGATCAGATACTGGCTGTTGGTCGTCGTGTCGCCCAGCACCAGCAGCAGGTCCTGCGGTGTCCCCGGCAAGTGCAGGCTCACCGACGCGCCAAGACTTTCGAGCACCGCGCGGATCAGCAACGCTTCCCCGCTATCACCCACCGCGACGACCGAAACCGGCGGGCGGGGGAAAAGAAATTTCTCGTCGATCATGCAGTCGGCCACTCCGTCGACAACCGAATGCGGCAATGATGCGCTTACCGGTCGTCGGGCCGCAGGCCAGCCGCATACGGCTGCCCGACGGCAGCCGCGCCGACGCCCCGGCTGTTACCGGCCACGCGCGAACCTTATTGGAACGCCACTTCCGCAAAGCTCCGCAGCTTGCGGCTATGCAGCTTGTCGAGCCCGTTGGTCCGCAGGATCTCCATCGCCTTCACGCCGATCTGCAGATGCTGGTCGACCTGCGCGCGATAGAACTGGTCGGCCATCCCCGGCAGCTTCAGCTCGCCGTGCAGCGGCTTGTCCGACACGCACAGCAGCGTGCCGTACGGCACGCGGAAACGGAAACCGTTCGCGGCGATCGTCGCGCTTTCCATGTCGAGCGCGATCGCACGGCTTTGCGACAGCCGCTGCACGGGCTCGCGGTGATCGCGCAGCTCCCAGTTACGGTTGTCGACGCTCGCGACCGTGCCGGTCCGCATCACGCGCTTCAGCTCCGCGCCGTCGAGCCGCGTGACGTCCGCCACCGCGCGCTCGAGCGCGAGCTGCACTTCGGCGAGCGCCGGAATCGGCACCCACAGCGGCAGGTCGGCGTCGAGCACGTGATCCTCGCGCACGTAGCCGTGCGCGAGCACGTAGTCGCCGAGGCGCTGCGTGTTGCGCAGACCCGCGCAGTGGCCGAGCATCACCCACGCATGCGGGCGCAGCACCGCGATGTGGTCGGTGATCGTCTTCGCGTTCGACGGACCGACGCCGATATTGACCATCGTGATCCCGCTGCCGTCCGCGCGCTTCAGGTGGTACGCGGGCATCTGCGGCAGGCGCGGCGGCGCCGAGCCTTCAGCCGGCTCGCTGCCGAGGTTCTCGTTGTACGTGACGACGTCGCCCGGCTCGACGAACGCGCTGTACTCGCTGCGGTACGCGCGCACGTCGGGATCGTCGCTCTCCGTCATCATCATGCGGCCGAGCTTCACAAATTCGTCGATGTAGAACTGGTAGTTCGTGTAGAGCACGTAGTTCTGGAAATGCGTCGGTGACGTCGCGGTGTAGTGGCGCAGCCGGTGCAGCGAGAAGTCGACCCGCGCGGCCGTGAACAGCGCGAGCGGATGCGGTTCGCCCGGCGCCGGCTCGAACGTGCCGTTGACGATGCGGTCGTCGAGATACGACAGATCCGGCGTATCGAACACGTCGCGCATCGCGAGCAGGCTGTCGCGGTCGAGCTCGCCTTCGAGATGGATGCCTTCCGGGAACGCGAAATGAACGGGGATCGGCTGCGACGACACGCCGACCTCGATCTTCACCTGGTGGTTCTTCGCAAGCAGGCGCAATTGTTCGCGATAGTAGTTCGAGAACAGATCGGGTCGGGTCACCGTCGTCTCGAACACGCCGGGGCCGGCGACGAAACCGTACGAGCGGCGCGAATCGACGTGCGTGTTGACGTCCGTGCGGACCCGCACGAACGGATAGCACGCGCGCACGTGCTCGGTGATCGGTTCGTGGCGCCGATAGCGTGCGAACGCATCGCGCAGGAAGCCGGCATTGGCCTCGTAGATGGCGGACAGCCGCGCGACGGCGGCGATCGGGTCGTCGAATCCTTCGACCGGCGGATTTTCCGGGGTCAGCATCCGGTGTCTGCGGCTCAAATCGTTCTTCATTTTCATCACCTCGTCTGATCAGTCGACATTACCACGGAACCTTGTCAGACTGCCGGTCACGCGCCGCAAGCAAGCGGCCGGACGACGCGCAGTATTTGCTAAAATTGAACGGTTAATTGGGAGAGTCACAATGAAGCCGCTCATTCTCGTCGCTGCCGCCGCCGCATTCGCCGTCGCCAGCGCCGCCCACGCCGCCGGCGGCACGCCGAGCGCCGACGCGCAAGCGCAGGCCGATGCCAACGAAGCCGCCGGCCTGCCGGATCTCCGGAAGATCAACCGCCCCGGCGCCGAAGTCACGTCCAAGGTCGATTTCGGCGACATCCGCCGCACGCCGAGCTTTCATACGAAGAGCAAGAACGGCACCGAGGTCACCGAATACCGCGATCGCGGCAAGCCGGTCGAGATCGACGTGAAGTCGAACTTCGGCACCCGCTACCAGATGAGCGCGTCGCCGGACACGTCGCCGAAGCCGCACGACGCGAGCATTCCGATCACGCGCCTGCCGTCGATCAACCTGCACTATTGACGCTCGGCCCGCGCCGCGCCGGCCCCGGCAGCGGCGCACGGGCTCTCCCCGCTTCCCATTTCGCGACGCACGCGGCACGCGTGCCCGCCCAACCTGACTCGACGCATCTCGCATGGCCGTATTCACTGCTGTTTCCGACTCCGATCTCGCGCACTGGATGCGCCACTACGCGCTGGGCGATGTCGTCGCGTTCCGCGGCATTCCGTCCGGCATCGAGAACAGCAACTTTTTCCTGACGACGACGCGCGGCGAATACGTCCTCACGATCTTCGAAAAGCTGACAGCCGAACAGCTGCCGTTCTATCTCGACCTGATGCGCCACTTGGCCGGCCACGGCGTGCCGGTGCCGGACCCGATCCCGCGCGACGACGGCGCGCTGTTCGGCGAGCTGCACGGCAAGCCGGCCGCGATCGTCACGAAGCTCGACGGCGCGACCGAGCTCGCGCCCGGCATCGAACACTGCATCGAGGTCGGGCAGATGCTCGCGCGCATGCACCTCGCCGGCCGCGACTACCCGCGCTACCAGCCGAACCTGCGCAGCCTGCCGTGGTGGCAGGAGAACGTGCCGGCCATCGCGCCGTTCGTGACGGCCGAACAGCTCGCGCTGCTCGAAGGCGAGCTCGCCCATCAGGCGCGCTTCTTCGGCTCCGCCGACTACGCGGCGCTGCCCGGCGGCCCGTGTCACTGCGACCTGTTCCGCGACAACGCGCTGTTCGCGCACGCGGCGCCCGACACGGGCCACAAGGTGCGGCTCGGCGGCTTCTTCGATTTCTATTTCGCCGGCTGCGACAAGTGGCTGTTCGACGTCGCGGTGACCGTCAACGACTGGTGCGTCGACCTCGCAACGGGCGTGCTCGACACGGCGCGCGCCGATGCGCTGCTGCGCGCCTACCAGACCGTCCGCCCGTTCACGGCGGAGGAGCGGCGCCACTGGAGCGACATGCTGCGCGCCGGCGCGTACCGCTTCTGGGTATCGCGTCTGTACGACTTCCACCTGCCCCGCGCGGCCGAGATGCTCAAGCCGCACGACCCCGGCCATTTCGAACGCATCCTGCGCGAGCGTATCGCGCATCTGCCTGTGCTTCCCGAGACCCAAACCGCATGCAACTGATCGAAGTGCCCGCGAAGACGGGCTATGTCTGGTTCCGACAGGGTATCTGGCTGTTCCGCCGGAACCCGCTCGCTTTCATCACGCTGTTCTTCACGTACCTGCTGGCGATCACGCTGGTGTCGATGGTGCCGGTGATCGGCGCGGCGCTGCCGCTGTTGTTCATCCCGGGCATCGCGGTCGGCTTCATGGCCGCGTGCCGCGATACGGTGGCCGGCAAGCCGGTGATGCCGACGATACTCGTCGACGGCTTCCGCTCGTACGGCCACGTCACGACCCAGCGGCTGCTCGTGCTCGGCGTGATCTACGTCGTGTCGATGGTGTTCGTGTTCGGCGTGTCGTCGGTGATGGATGGCGGCGCGCTGTTCAGCGCGATGATGGGCGCGACGGCCGATACGAGTGCGACGCCCGAATCGCTCGCGGCGCAAGGCACGCTCGGCGCGCTGCTGCTCGCGACGCTGCTGTACACGCCGGTCGCGATGCTGTTCTGGTTCGCGCCGGTGCTCACCGCATGGCACGACATCCCGCCCGCGAAGGCGCTGTTCTTCAGCATCGTCAGCTGCTGGCGCAACCGCGGCGCGTTCACCGTGTACGGCCTGCTCTGGTTCGGCGTCGCGCTCGGCACCTCGCTCGTGCTGTCGCTGCTGCTGCAGGCGCTCGGCGCGGGCGCGTATGCGCTGACGCTCATGATGCCGGTGACGATCATCATCGTCACGATGCTGTACTGCTCGTTCTACGCGACCTATCGCGGCTGCTTCGGCGTGCAGGAACCCGGCGCGCCGACGAAGCCGTCGACGGGCCGCTGACCCTTGTCGGCTGGTCGGCGCAGGCCTCGCCGGCCTGCGCCGACCACGCCGCGGCATCGCCCCGCCTTCACCGCCACACGCACCGCCCGTGCCGGGCGCTACTGTTCAAGCGAATCATTTGCGCGCAAAATAATTTGCATGCAAATGGTTTGCGCCACCCCCGCGCATTTCGAATCATGGATCGCCCGCCCGCCTATCCGCAAACGCTCGACGAGCAATTGTGCTTCGCGCTCTACTCGACTTCGCACGCGATGACGAAAGCGTACAAGCCGTTGCTCGACAAGCTGTCGCTCACCTATCCCCAATATCTCGCGATGCTCGTGCTGTGGGAACGCGACGACATCGCGGTCAAGGACATCGCCGCGCGCCTCGATCTCGACCCGGCAACGGTCACGCCGCTGCTCAAGCGGCTGGAAGCGCTCGGCTATGTCGAGCGCGTTCGCAGCGCGGCCGACGAGCGCGTGGTGAACGTACGCCTGACATCTGACGGGCGCACGCTGAAGGAAAAGGCGCGCTCGGTGCCCGCCGACCTGTTCTGCGCAATGCGGCAAACACCGGAGTTCCTGATCCGGCTGCGCGCGGACCTGAAGCAGCTCCGTGACGCGCTGTCGGCCACCGACGAGCATTGACTCGTCCGGCTGCCCGGCCCGCCCGGGCAATTTTTTTGAAATTTAATTTGCACACTAATGATTTGTGTTCTATATTTTGTCCGTGGCCGGCCACATCCCGCTTGACCGGACCGCTCTTCCCACCTTCCGACAGGAGCTGCACCATGAACATTCTGTACAAGACGAGCGCAACGAGCACGGGCGGCCGCGATGGCCGCGCAGTATCCGCAGACAACAAGCTGGAAGTGAAGCTCGCGGCACCGCGCGAACTGGGCGGCACCGGCGCGGAAGGCACGAATCCCGAGCAGCTGTTTGCCGCAGGTTACTCGGCGTGCTTCCTGAGCGCGATGAAATTCGTCGCCGGCCAGAGCAAGCAGGCGATCCCGGCCGACACGCAGGTCACGGCCGAAGTGGGCATCGGCCCGAACGACGCAGGCGGCTTCGGGCTCGACGTCGAACTGCGCGTGTCGCTGCCGGGCCTCGACAAGGCCGACGCGCAAGCGCTCGTCGAGAAGGCGCACCAGGTGTGCCCGTACTCGAACGCGACCCGCAACAACGTGCCGGTGCGCCTGACGGTCGTCTGACGCGACGCGCGCCGCGAATGCAAAAAGGGCGCGTGCGGCTTGATGCCGCACGCGCCCTTTTTTTGCGCGACTTGCCGGATCGGCGGGCCGACCCGCCCGCCCGATGCCGCTTAACGCGCGCCGAACGAATACGGGCGGTTCATCGCCGCTTCGCGGTCGATCTTGCGCATGCGGAACTCGAGATCGTAAATGTCGGACGCTTCAGCCAGGTAAGCATCGGCACGCTCTTTCGCGGCCCGCTCGGCGTTCTTGGTCAGCATCAGGAAGAGGTGGCTCAGCAGGTACATGATCGATCTCGCAAGTCCAAGGGTTTTCGACTAGGTGTTTTCCCGAATTATAGGGAAAACCCTTAAAACTTGCCAGCACCGATCAGCCCGTGCGTCGTTCCGCCGCCACAGTGCGGCGATGCGTTTCGAAAAAGGCCCAGATCATCTTGCTCGCATCGGGGCCGAGCGCCGAGTGGAACGGTACGGCCTCGTCGCCGCCCGCCCACGCGTGATCGAGCCCCTTCACGTGACACAGACGGACGACCGATTCGCCGTCGCGCTGGTAATCGCAGACCTGCGCACCGGCTTCGCGCGCTTCGACGCGCTGGCCGCCGCGCAGCGCACCGTGGCTGTCCGCCATCCCGTTCAGGCGCAGGAACTGGACGGCAAGCTGATCTGCGTTCTTCGGCGAGACCACGTGATCGCCGTCGCCATGGACGATCAGCGCGGGCATGCCCGGAAACGCGTCGTCGCCGATCAGCGCGTCGACCGCCGCGGCCGGATTCTGCCGCACGCCGCGCCGCATCACGTCCATCGCGGTGATGCCCGAATGCGCTTCGCCGAGCGCGGGCCCGGAGTGCAGCGCGACCGCCGCGAAGCGGTCCGGGAAATGCAGCGCGAGCAGCGATGCGAGGCCCGCGCCGGCCGACAATCCCGCAGCGTATACGCGCGACGCGTCGAAACCGTGCGCGTCGACCAGCGCGTCGACCAGCGACGCGACCGTGTGCGCCTCGCCGCGGCCGGCGCGCTCGGTATCTTCGTACCAGTGCCAGCAGCCATGCGCATGCGCGCGCAGCGACTGTTCCGGATACAGCACCGCGAATCCGTAGCGGTCGGCGAGCAGGTTCATCCGGGTGCCCTGCACGAATTCGTCAACGGTCTGCGTGCAGCCGTGCAGCATCACGACCAGCGGCATCCTGGTGCGCCGGCGGCCGGACGGCACATACAGGCCATAGGAAAGAAGCTGGACGAGGCGGCCGATCGCGGGTGCCATCGGATGTTCGCCGCGCGTCCACTCGCCGGCCGCCCACGCGGCCGCGCGCGGCCGCACCCGCGACTCGCGCACGGGCGAAGGGGACAGATCGGCGGAGACGGGCGACGAGGCGGAGACGGGTGACGCGGCGGCGTCGATCACGTCGCGCGCGATGCGCTCGACGTCGCGCGCCGCGCGTTTGGCCGATGGGGACAGCATGCGTTTTACACCGCCCAGCCATAATTTCGTCAGACTTTTGGTCATCGATCGGGCTCGCAGTCAGGAATTGGGGACGCCACGAATGACGTATCGTTCGGCGTTGTGCAATGCACAATAACATTGTTTCTGGGATTTATCCTGCGCGCGGATAGTTCCCGCTCGTGCAAAAAGCGGGCCGCGTGCATGCACGCGGCTATACTGGTGTTTCGCCGCTTGTATCCGTTGTAGTCGCTCTTCCCGGCTCGTGCGTTGATTAAGCATTCCGTCCCGCCCCTGCTTGCTTTCCTCTTCAGATGTTCGACCTGCCGTCTCACCTGTGGATCTCGATCACCGCGTTCGGTGGCGCTGGCCTGACCCTGCCGCTTGCGGTCACCATCGCCGTCTGGCTTGCGCTCGGCTATTCATGGCAACGCGCCGCAGCGTGGCTCGCCGTGCTGACCGCCGCGATCGGTGTCGTCGCGCTCACGAAGATTGCGTTCCTCGGCTGGGGCATCGGCATCCGCGCGTGGGATTTCACCGGCTTCAGCGGCCACGCGATGCTGTCCACGTCGGTCTACCCGGTCGCGATGTTCCTGATGCTGATCCGCACGCGCGTGCCGGTGCGCCTGCTCGGGATCGCGCTCGGGCTCGCGGCGGGCGTCGCGGTCGGCGTGTCGCGCGTCGCGCTTGCCGCCCATTCGCCATCCGAATCGATCACCGGCTGCATCGTCGGCGCGCTCGCCGCGCTGGTGTTCATCTACGGCTCGTGGCATGCCGAACCGCATCGCTGGTCGGTGTCGGCCGTCATCGTGAGCCTCGCGCTCGTCACCGTCGCGCTGCACGGGATCACCGTGCCGTCGCACCGCTGGGTGACCAAGGTCGCGCTGCAATTGTCCGGCCACGAACGGCCGTTCGTGCGCGCGCGCTGGAAAGCCAACCCGAACTACCATCCGGCGTCGCAGCCGTCGCCGCTGCAGCGCACCGAAGCGCAGGCCCATTTGCTGCACGCGTAAGCACCGCCCGCCCGCGCCGCACCGCGGGCGGCGCCTGCTTGCTCCTGCTTTTTCCCGCTCCGTCCACCGCTCATGCCCACCGTCGCATGAGCAATATGCGAAGCGTTATAACCCGCCCTATATTACGATTACGGTTTCCTTCATTCGAACGAAAACCACCATGCGCTCATCTGTCCGTCCGCTTCGCCGCACCCTGCTCCGCCTGCTGCCGCTCGTCACGCTCACGGCCGGTGTCGCGTTCACCGCGCCCGCTCGCGCCGCCGACGAGCTGGTCGTGTCGGCCGCCGCCAGCCTGACGAACGCGTTCAAGGCCGTCGGCAACGCGTACGAGAAGCAGCACCCCGGCACCAAGGTGCTGTTCAACTTCGGCGCGTCGGACGTGCTGATGCAGCAGATCGCGAAGGGGGCGCCTGCCGACGTGTTCGCGTCGGCCGACCAGAAGGCGATGGACCGCGCGGTCGACGAGAAGGTGATCGTGCCCGGCACGCGGCGCGACTTCGCCGCGAACTCGCTGGTGCTGATCGTGCCGGCTGACAGCCATGCGGCCGCGCCCGCGTCGCTGCACGACCTGACCGCGCCGGGCGTGAAGCGGATCGCATACGGCGATCCGGCCTCGGTGCCGGTCGGCCGCTACACCGAAGGCGCGCTGCGGGCGGCGGGCGTCTGGGACGCGGTCAGCGCAAAGGGCGTGCTGGCGGCCAACGTGCGCCAGAGCCTCGACTACGTCGCGCGCGGCGAAGTCGACGCCGGCTTCGTGTTCGGCACCGATGCGGCCATCATGCCCGGGCGCGTGAAAGTCGCGCTGACCGTGCCGACGCAAACCGCGATCACCTATCCGATCGCGGTGGTCAAGGACAGCCAGCATGCCGCGCAGGCGCAGTCGTTCGTCGACTTCGTCACGTCGCCGCAGGGCCAGTCGGTGCTCGCGAAGTTCGGCTTCAGGCCGGCCGCCGCCAAGTGAGTCGCCGAACATGCATGACGCCTGGATCCCGCTGCTGCTGTCGCTGAAGGTTGCCGGCTGGGCGACCGCGCTCGACATCGTGCTCGGCGTCGCCGCCGGGTTCGCGCTCGCGCGCTGGCGCTCGCCCGCCCGCGACATGGTCGATTCGCTGCTGACGCTGCCGCTCGTGCTGCCGCCAACCGTGCTCGGCTATTACCTGCTCGTGCTGCTCGGGCGGCGCGGCGTGGTCGGCGAGTGGCTCGACCGGTACGGGATCCAGCTCGTGTTCACGTGGCAAGGCGCGGTGATCGCGTCGATGGTCGTTGCATTCCCGCTGATCCTGAAGTCCGCGCGGGCCGCGTTCGAAGGCGTCGATCCGCAGCTCGAGCGCGCCGCGCGCACGCTCGGCCTCGGCGAGGCCGCCGTGTTCTTCCGCGTGACGATGCCGCTCGCCGCACGCGGCATCCTGGCCGGCGCGCTGCTCGCGTTCGCGCGCGCGCTCGGCGAATTCGGCGCGACGCTGATGATCGCGGGCAACCTGCCGGGCCGCACGCAGACGCTGTCGGTCGCCGTGTACGCGGCCGTGCAGGCCGGGGAAGACGGCACGGCCAACTTCCTCGTGCTAGTGACGTCGGTGACCTGCGTGATCGTGCTGCTCGTGGCCGGGCGCCTCGTGCCGTCGCGCGGGCTGACGGGGGCGCGCTGAGATGAGCCTCGCCGTCGACATCCGCAAGACGTACGCAACCGCCGAACGCCGTTTCGCGCTCGACGTGTCGTTCACCGCGACGACGCAGCGCGTCGTGCTGTTCGGTCCGTCGGGGGCCGGCAAGAGCCTGACGCTGCAGGCGATCGCGGGGCTGCTCGCGCCCGATGCCGGCACGATTTCGCTGAACGGCGAGCCGCTGTTCGACGCAGCGCGCCGCATCGACGTCCCGACCCGCGAGCGCCGCGTCGCGTACCTGTTCCAGGACTACGCGCTGTTCCCGCACCTGAACGTGCGCCAGAACCTCGCGTTCGGGCTGACGTCCGGCTGGCGCAATCCGCGTGCGAAGACCTTGCCGCCGGAAGTCGCGTACTGGCTGCGCGCATTCGAACTGGAAGCGCTCGCCGGCCACTATCCGGCGCAGCTGTCCGGCGGGCAGAAGCAGCGCGTGGCGCTCGCCCGCGCGCTCATTGCGCAGCCGCGCATCCTGTTGCTCGACGAACCGTTCGCTGCGCTCGACGGCGCGATGCGCCAGCGCATGCGCCACGAGCTCGCCGAACTGCAGGCGCGGCTCGATATTCCGATGGTGCTGATCACGCACGACCCGGATGACGTCGCCGTGTTCGGCGACCAGGTCGTCCACGTGAGCGAAGGTCGCGTGCAGCCGGGTGCGCCGCACGCCGTGTGGCCGAGCCGCATCGCGTGATGGCGCGCGGCGGCCGGCGTTACCTCGTTACCTCGTTGCCTCGTTACCCCGTCACCGCGTCACCGCGTTACCCCGTTACCCCGTTACCCCGTCACCGCGAGGATCACGCTCGACGCCTTGAACAGCGCGATCGCGCGCTGACCGGCCGCGAGCCCGAGCGCATCGGCGCTGTCGTTCGTGACGATCGCGGCCAGCGTTCCGCCGCCGTCGAGCGCGAGCGTCACTTCGCTGTTCACCGCGCCGCCCTTTACCGCCTCGACGGTGCCATGCAGCTGGTTGCGCGCCGACAGTTTCAGCGCTGGCCCACCGTCGTCGACCGCAAGCACGACCCACGACGCCTTCACGAGCGCGCATGCGTCGCCGTCGACCTGCAGGCCGAGCGCGTCGGCGCTTTCGTGCGTCAGCACGGCGACGATCGTCTGGCCGCCCGGCAGCGTGAGCACGACCTCGTCGTTGACCGCGCCGCGCCGGATCGACGCGACCTTCCCGAACAGCTGGTTGCGCGCACTGGTTTTCATGCCGATTCTCCCGATCAGCGCCCAGTCGACGTCGAAGCCGGCCACGGCCGCGCTCGCCGCGTCGATGAAACGGCGATGCTCGCGCTCGATCGTGCGGAATGCGGCAATCAGCGACGTCGCGCGCGGCGTCAGCGCCGTGCCGCCGCCGCCCTTGCCGCCGGTCGAGCGCAGCACCAGCGGTTCGCCGGCCAGGTTGTTCATCGTGTCGATCGCCTCCCACGCGGCCTTGTAGCTGATGCCGACCGCCTTTGCGGCGCGCGTGATCGAGCCGGTGTCGCCAATCGCCGCCAGCAGCGCGATGCGCGCCGCGCCGCCGAGCGTCTGCGTACCCGCGCACAGCCATAGCTCGCCACCCAGCTCGAGCGGCTCGGACGAGACCGACGAGATGGACGAGACGGACGGGCCGGTCGATTCGGTCGATTCGGTCGCGTCGGTCGCGTCGGTCGAGACGGTCGAGACGGTTGAGACGGTTGAGGCGGTTGAGACGGACAAATCGGGATCGATACTCATCGTTCGGCAGGCAGAAAGTGGAACGCCATGATCGTAAGCTCAACCGCTCAGCCGGCGAGCTTCGGCGGCCGCAGGCTGGCGAGCAGCGCCTCGGCGTCGCGCACCGCGCGCTGCTCGAGCGCCGCGCCGTAGCCACGCACGAAGCCGAGCTGGTACGGCGGCGCCGCCAGTTGCTCGAGACGATGCAGCGCGACCACCGTGTCGTTCGCTTCGCCGAGCACGCCCTGCACGCGCGACAGCGTCTTGACCGTCTCGGTGCGCGTGCGGCGCGACGCCAGCGACGCGAAGAACTCGAGTGCGTAGCGCAGCCGCTTCGCGTCGATCCGGACCTGATGGCGCGCGGCCGTGTCCAGCGATTCGAGCGACGGTGAACCGTACAGATGACCGAACAGGCGGCGCACGCGCTTCGCGACGTGCCGCTTCAGCGACGGCGCGTCATCGTCGCCGACGGGCGGCAGCGCGAGTGCGCTCAGCCATTCGAGCCAGCCTAGCGTGAGCCGCGCGTACCGCGCCGAATGCAGCTGCTGCCGCAGCTCGACGCGCGCCGCCATGCATTGCGCGCGCGACGCGTCGAGCGTGCCCGCCCACTCCGGGTTGTCGCCGTCGGCGGCGATCAGCGCGGGCAGGCTCTCCGTCGAAAACACGTCCCAGTCGCGCACGGTGCCGAGCATCGACCCGAGCCAGCGCAGATCTGTCGACAGATTGTCCTTCCAGCCGCCGTTCGCGTAGCGCGGGAAAAAGCGCATCAGCGTGCGCAGGCGGCGCAATGCAACGCGCATCTGGTGGACGAATTCGGGATCGTCGTGGTCGAGCACGCCGGCTTCGTTGCCGAGCCATTGGGCGGCGATGTCGCCGGACAGCGCGAACAGCGCCGCGCGCTGCGTGCGGATGCCGCTCAGGTCGACGAGCTGCGCCTTCACCGGTGCGTCTACGGCCAGCGCGCCCGCGCACGCGCGATCGATCACGCTCGTCAGCTGCACGAACGCGGGCCACGCACCACTCAGTTCGCGCGCGGCGGCGAACAGCGCGTGCAGCGCGGCCGTGCGCGCATCGAGCGTCTCCCAGTCCGGCGCCACGAGGCGCAGTTCGCAGTAACGGCGTGGCGGGCCGTCGCCGTCGTGGATCGACACGTCGTCAAGCGTCATCTCGACCACCACGCCGCTGTCGTCGGCCCAGCGCCCGCGCCGCCGCTCGCTGACGAGCCGCAGATGCGCGGCGCCAGCCTTCGCTGCGGGTTCGGCTTCACGGGGTGGAGGCGCCTCTGCGGCGGCAGTTTCCAGCACGACCGCGGCATCCTGCGCCGCAGACGCTCCGGATGTATCGGACGCCGCGGACGCCGCGGACGCTTCCGCCGCCCCGGACACGCCGGATGCCTTCGCTTGCGCCGGCGCATCGGCCCGCACCGCCGGCTCCGGTTCGCGCGCGGCGACGACGATGCCCGCATGTTCCGCATCGAATACTTCGCGAAGCGTGACGCCGGGCGCAAACGCCCGCGTGCGCGACGCGACGACGCGCCGCCCGTTCGCGGTGGACTCGACCCACGTCCACCAGCTCGCGCCGGGACTCGGCTCGGCTTCGACGATCTCGCACGGCTCGATCGTCACGCGCTCCTGGCCGCGACGCATCCGGACCTGCGGGCAGATGCGCCACGCGCGGCCGAGTTCGGCGCCGAAGTCGCGTTGCGCGCCCCGCGCCCGGCCCGTCGCCGCGGCCGGCCAACCTTCCAACGACATGCACAGCACGATTTCCAGCACACGCGACATGGAGGCTCCTGCGTATGAAGAATCGCCGGCGTCTCCCCGTCGCCGGCATCGCTTGTAATACAAGTGCCATAGTACACGGCACGAAAGCCTCCTGGCGACGGGCGTGCGGTTGCCGCGTTGCGGCCGGTCAGACGACGTACTGCGCGATGCCGTTGCCGAACGACCAGTCCTCCTTCAGCACCTCGACGAGGCCGATGAACACGTCCTGCCGGCGCACGCCGGGCCGCTCGGCCAGGTTGTCGACGATGGTCCGGTACAGCGCCTGCTTCTGTTCGAGCGTGCGCGTGTTGTTCGCGGTGATCTGGATCATCACAAGATCGTCGCTGCGTTCGATGTCGAGATAGTGGCGGCCGAACACGAAGTTCTCTTTCGCGTGCTCGGTCACGACCATGAAGATGTCGTCCTCGGGCACGTTGAACGTGTGCATCAGCGCGCGATGCACGCCGTCGACGAGCGCCGCGCGGTATTCGGCCGGCTTGCCTTCGCGCACTGCGATACGGGTGAATGGCATGGTGGTTCTCCTGACGGTGACGTTGAAGGATCGAAACGCAAGGTCAGGTTAAGCGCGCGAATCTATAATGAACAGTCATCAATGAATATTTCATTCATTTACTTCTGAAATGAAAGTCCTCGATCTCGACGCGGTGCGCGCGTTCGTGCTGGTTGCCGATCTCGCGAGCTTCACACGCGCCGCCGACGCGCTCGGCACCACGCAATCGGCCGTCAGCCTGAAGCTGAAGCGGCTCGAAGCCCATCTCGGCAAGCCGCTGCTCACGCGCACGCCGCGCGTCGTGAAACTCGCGCCCGACGGCGAAACCTTCCTGCCCGCCGCCCGCGCGCTGCTCGATGCGCACGACCACGCGCTCGGCGCGATCGCGGCCGGCACGCGGCGCCTGTCGCTCGGCGTCAGCGAGCACGTCGCGGTGCCCGACCTGCCGGCGGTGCTCACGAGCCTGCACCGGCAGGACCCGGGCCTGTCGCTCGAAATGCATCTCGGCACGTCCACGAACCTGCTCGCGCGCTTTGACGAGCGCCGGTTCGATGCGGTCATCGTGCGCCACGAACCCGGCGAGGATCCGCCGCGCGACGACGGCACGCTGCTGTTCACCGAACCGCTCGCGTGGCTCGCCGCGCCGGACTGGGCGCCGCGCGCGGGCGAGCCGCTGCCGCTCGCGGTGCTGACCGGACCGTGCGGCGTGCGGGCCGCC
>NZ_JAAGPL010000174.1:0-18801 GCF_017104785.1 Burkholderia sp. Ac-20353
ACGACCGTCGAGGACTACGACGCGCTGTTGCCGTGGAAGATGCCCGCCGACCTGCGCTGAGTCGCCGCTGCCACACCTCGGAGTTCGACGCTACCACTCTGAGAGGCGTGAATTAATGACCGCGTACGATCAAACCGCCTTGCATGAGATCGAACAGCGTACCCGAAGTCAGAACATTGGCTTCATCACATCGCACCGATCCGATTGCACGACCGACGAAAACCTGCGCAGACGCCGCGCGCTTCAGGCCGATATCTCATCTGGTGATTTCGGATTTCGGCATATCGACAGCAGTTTTATGGATTCGCTGGGTCAAGATCAACCCAAACCAGTAATCGACAGGGCATATATGGTCATTGGCAAAGAAGGCGATGACTCTGGCCGATTGAAAGGGTTCCTCAAGACGCTAGCGGCAAACTATCAGCAGGAATTCGTTGCCTGGAAAGCGCACGATGCAACAGACGTACTGCTTGCCAGGATCATATTGCGCGAAGAGCCAAGGCCCGCGGTCGAAGAGGTTTCATCTCTCGGAAATTTCCGCCCAGCAAACGCTGGCGATTATCACGCGGCGCTGCTTCGGGAGAAGGGTTTAATGTTTGAGTCAGGCGGACTGGTCGAAATGGCCGGCATAGGATTCTTCGGTTCCTATGGTAGATACTTGCGCGCTAAACAGATCTATGATGCGCAATTTCGAGATACAACGACGTGACCGCACCTAAATCGATCACACCGCACTATCTGGGTCCGACGGTAAAAGAACATTGCGGGCTGACCTGTCCTTGCCGAAGCACACCGCAAAGCTACGCGGGTTTGATTTACTTTCTAAGTGAGGTATAGGCATGACCTGGTTCAAACAGACTTTCGGTTTTACGGAGCTGACCTATGCAGAAACGCAAAAGCGGTTTCGTATCGACTCAGAGAAGCTCCATACGGATACGCAACCACCACGGAGCTTTCATGTAGGCACGCTGACCACGCCCAGCCTGGACGAGCTACGAACGCAAGTCGGCACTCTTACGCCGCCGACCGGAGCGCGTTTAACGCTGCGCACGCTCAGCGCCGACGCATATGCATTGCATGCCCGGCCCGAAGCCCACGGGGCGCTGATTCAGGTAGCCAGTCAGTTCAACTTGTTGGAGATGCCGGGTCCCAGCACCACGCCGGAACATGGCATCACCGGTTATCAGCATGATCATACCCAGGGCCCAGCCTGTGCCATGGCTTGCGCGCCTGCCACGATTTTCCGCAACTACCTGGTGTCCGTGGATGGCCAGAGCGGGCAGACGCAGACGCGTCAGATCAATACCTTAGGAGATCTGGACCGCGCCATTGGCATCCCGGGTATTCGAATGCGCAACGGCTATGCGATGCTTGACGCTGAAACCGTTCGGGCGATCGGCGAGCTCATTCGAGGTCTCGACGAGGCCGGGCGTGACGAGTTGCGCCAACAGTTGCGCATTGGTTTGCAAAGCAATACTGAAGTCACCGCAGACAATGCCTCACCCCAGCAACGCGTGACCCAAGCTTTTTGCTCGGCATTGCCGGTCTCCTACAACGGCGCGCCGCGTTCGGATTGGGCGCCATTTGCGTCCCTGGTTCTGGAAGCCAGTTACGAAGCGACGCTATTGGCCGCCGTGCTCAACCACCGGCAGACTGGCAACGCCAGGGCCTACCTAACCATGGTGGGAGGCGGTGCTTTTGGCAACGAAATCCATTGGATCATTCAAGCGCTGCGGCGCGCGTTGCATCGCGTGCGCCATCACCCCCTTGATGTCGCCGTGGTCTGCTATCGCCAAGTGTCGCAGGACCTCGTGGACTTGCAGGCCGAGATCAACGCAGGCCGTTAATCGTAAGCGCGAAATACTCCACACCTAGCCCGCGCTGCTGAATCGCTTCACGATTGCGTCCGCAACCCACACTTGCGGACACGCCGCTCATCAAGGCGATGATCGTCGCGTTGGGAGTGGGTTGATGTTCCGCTTTGACGACGACCTGCGGATCTACCTGCATCGCGAGCCGATCGACTTCCGCGCCGGACTCTCACGGTGGGCTGGATTCGATTGCATATCTTCAGTCAACTCCCAAGGCTTTAAAAACCGCGTCAACTGGGTCAGCATAAAAGCTAGTCTGGAACTTGGTGAAAAGCTCTGGTGGAATGCTGGGGAGGTCCATGGCGCTGCTCATTGGTAGTGCCACTCGTTTGCCACCAGCATCGAAGGTTACCTGCAGACACTCGGCGATGCTCTCTACCGGCGTAATGTTTCCACCCAGGCTCATATCTCCGAGTACTACCAACTGTCCTTGGGCCGGTCGACCGAGCAGCCCAGAAGCGAAGGCTACCAAGCTAGGTAGAGCCATATGCGTGAGCGGACCGGAGTTCTGTAACTCGACAACGTGCAGGTGGAAGTCGTGATCCAGCACCTTAACTGAGGCGCTGATGCGCGCAGCGTTAGCCTTGAAGTAGTCAAACGCGATCTTTACCTGTTCCTTGGCCGCGCTAGAGTTCCACAAGCCAGAGGTGGCTAGTTTGCCAGATCCCCTGGTGACCTGTAGTTCAATCCGATACAGCCCAGGCATGCCCTTGCCGCTTAAACCAATGGTATGAATGAAACCTGGCTTCCCCGGACCTTCGGGGATCAGGGTGCCGCCGCCCTGTTCCTTGACGTTGACGAAGCGCTCTTCCATGGTTTCGTTGTCAATATAGCTGAAGTGCACGTCATAGAACTCCATGCCCCCGATTTTCTTCAGCTGCTCCTTTACCCGGCGGCGCACCTGCAGAGCGTACTCCAGGCACTGGCGCACATCTTCCTTGGTGAACTGGTCATGCGGGTAAAACAACTTGAGCAGGCCGGACACCGTCTTACGTACCGCGATCACGTCGCGTTGGTTGAGGTTGTTGCCCAGTTTAAAGTGCTTGTCGATAGCGTCGGCGAAGCTACGTTTGCGCATCTCGCGGAAGAACTCGGCCAAGTAGTCGACGATCAGACCGTACTTATTGGTGAAGTACTCCGGGCGCATTTTCGGGATTTCCCAGCCCGGGATATAGGAGTGAAAGCGGTCGAAGAAGGCCGAGTCGATCATCTGCTCAGGGAACGGTGCCAGCAAGTGGCTGGTTTTCACCAACGACTCGACACTCTGGTTGATGTTGCCGACGAAGACCATGGAGGCTGAGGCCTCCATCTGTTCACGGCCCCGGCCGAAAGAGCCGGACGCCATGTAGTCCTTCATGATCTGCACGCCATCCTTGTCCTTGAAGTTGATGCCGGCCACCTCATCAAAGGCGACTACGTCCCAAAGACCGACCAGACCAACGCGCCGGCTGCTCATGTTGTAAAACAGGTTAGCCACCGTGGTCTGCCCACCGGATACTAGCATGCTGTTGGGCGAGCATTCCTTGTAGATATGGCTCTTACCTGTGCCACGTGGTCCCAACTCGCAGACGTTGTAGTTATTCTCGACAAAGGGAATCATTCGGGCCAGCAGGTGCCACTGTACTGACTCGTTTAGAGTCGATGGTTCCATGCCGATGGAGCGGATTAAAGCTTCACGCCATTGTACGGTGCTCAGCGCAGCCCGTCCGGCGAGCAACTCCTGCATGTTCATGTTAGGCATCTGGATTGGTTTGAGCAGGGTCACGCCGAAGGGCGAGTTTGACTGACCCTCCTCGTGGTAATAGCTCAGGGTAGCGATGACCCAGATACCACCAACCAGCAGCTTCTCGTATTCCTTGACGAAGGTTGCGGAAATCTCCGCATCCTTGATCCCCAGGTTGCTGAATGATGCCTCGTAGCGATCCTTGCGCTCATTAAGGCGCACGGTCACCCTGTCTATCACTTTGTAGGAACCGCGCTCGCGCACCAAGGATTTTACCTTCTCAGCCTCGTCGGGGCGCACGTAGTTTTCCGCCAGCACGGTTTTGACGTTTTTCAGCCCCTGCTCGATGACTTCGGGGTCGTTCGAGGCGCAGTACATGCCCAGTAAGTATTCGAGCACGTACACGGGGACGTTGGCGCCTTCCTTGATCAGCTTGGTCAAGTCCTTGCGCACCACGCGGCCGGCGAAGTGCTCGTTCAGCAAATGATCGAGATCTTTATCCAGTTCGGTATCCATTTATCGTCTCGTGCTTTCAAAAGAAATCGTCAGTGAAGGCCAGGTCGATGGTGACACGGTAACGCTCCAGCTCGGTGTTCAGATCCTTGTCGCGGATGATCAGGAAGTAATCCTTGCGGCGATCGAAATCGCTACCTGATAGTGACAGACGCACCTGCTTGAGGCGTTCACTCATTGAGTCGGTGGCGCAGTCGAAGGTGACTACTTCCTCGCTAGAAACCGGCTGATCGCCTTCGCAAATGGTGACGGCCACGGTTATCGGCATCACCTGCTCGGTAACCGCCTCGGTCTGCATCAAGTCGAAGCGCTGGATGCTGTTGACCATCTTCAGCGCCGACTTCGGCGAAATGACGCCCACCTTGCGTTTGGTGCGTTTCTCGGCCTTTTCGCCACGTAATTGGTTGACGGTCAGCACCGGCACCACGATCTCCTGCGGCATCGCACCACCGTGTACGAAGCGCGCCCCGCCGACAAAGTGGAAGCGGTTGGCCCCCTTAGGGACCCAGAAGTGGGTGTCCGACAGGGTGCCTGCCGTTTGCTTCGTCGAGCCATGCCAGACATCCTTGGCCGCCGGCAGACTGTAGCCTAATACATAGCGCTTCTTGCTCTTGATGGCGCTCTCTGGCTTGTCAACTAAAGAGGTACGGTCGGCTGCCTCCAACTTACTTTGCTGGAATAGGAAGCCGTGGTCAGCCGTGATCAGCACGGTACTGGTGTTGAAGTGCATGAGGATCTTGCGGGTCAGCTCGGTGAGTTCCTCAATGGCGAGTTCGACATGATGGAAGGTGTCCGACTCGGACCCGCCTCCCTTGTCACTGCGGTCATCGATCACGTTATGGTACACGTAGACTAATTGCTGATCCTTGAGCGCCTCGCGCCCAGCGTCACGCGACCACTCCTTGACCTGCTGGGCGGTGACCGCCATGCCGTGGTGTTGGGCCAGTATCTTGTCCCGCAACAGGGTGTTACCGGTGGCCTGGCCATCCACGAACAAGGTGTCGCCATTGCCTTCGCGGTATTCCAGGGTTTTATGTGGCAGCAGCGAGGCCATGCCCAGGGAGGTGTAGCTGGGCAACACACCTAGCTGGCTGGCCAGTGTGGCTTCGCTGTAGCGTTTTTCGTTGATTCGCTCGCGCAGCTCAACGGCTGCCTCAAAGCGGAAGGCGTCGCTGATGATCACCACCACGCGCTTGCTCCGGTGCCCTTCGAATTGCGGGCGTACCCAGCGTTCGTAGAAATCCTGCTGGTTGGGGATGCCTGCAATCTTCCAGTGCTCCAGGCGTTGTTCCGCTTCGACGCGGTCGCCCCAGCAGCGAGCTAGTTGGTCGATGTACCAGTAGGCGTAGCACTGCTCCACCGCCTCATCGAGCTTCTTGAGCAGCTCCACATGGGCACGCTGCGAAGCCGCTCCATAACGCCGGTAAGCAGTATCGAAACGGTACAGCTCCCCTTCGTAGGCCTTGTACAGCGCTTCGCTGCTCGTATAGTGGAAGCCTGCACCATACTGGTGGCGCAAGGTAAACAGCTCGATAGCTGCGGCCAGGGCGCTATACAGCAGGCGATACTTGCGGCGGATCTCGTCATCCTTGTGCCGCGAGGCCCAGTAGTTGTCCAAGCGATCAGCGATGATGCGCGAGAACAGTTTCAGGTCGTGAGGTGATGCCTCGGGAATGGCAAGTGTCAAATCAACGATGATCTGACGCTCCACCGCTTCGAATGTGGCGACGTTAGCCAGGACCGCCACCGGAATGTCGGTGACCTTCTGGCCGAAGTGAAGCGCTTCACCGACCCAGGTCGATACCTCATCGTAGATCTTATAGAAGCGGGAGCTATCCCGCCAACGTGACAGTAACGCCCGGCAGGTGGCTCGGGCGTTGGCCGAGGGCATGGAGATGGCGGATGCCCAGCTAGGAATATCAGAAATGCTTTCACAAAAGTCGGTGGTCAGCAGGCGAATCAGCAGGTGGCCAAAGCTGAACGGCTTCTCACCGCTCAGTTCTTCTTCGGTGGTGGGGTAGCCAACTTCATCGCGCAGTGATTGTAGTAGCGCCGGCATCAGACCGTACTTATACAGCTCATCAATGGTGGCCGGATTGGTTTCCAAGCCTAGATTGTCACTCACCACACTATCGGCCAGGGTACACAGCAGCGTGGTGATGTCGTAGGCACCAGCCCCCAGTACTACGGCGATCATTGCCAGATCCAGCTCTTTTTCGGTATCGCCAAGCTGAATCAAGCGCTTCAAAGCGCCTACCCGTACCTTGTTACTGAGGAAGCTCTCACGCTTGGACAGATGCTGACGCAGGCTCTGCTGTTGCAGATTCAGGTCATTGAAGATCAGCGACACCTTGTCTGCATAGAAACTACGGGAGTACAGCTTGATGTCCAGCAGCCAGTCATCATTGGCCTCCGGCTCGGCGCAGGGGAAATAGAGCAGATACTTACCCTGGGTATCCTCCAGTTCCAGCTTCAACTTGAGGCCAAAGGTAGACTCGCTCTGCATATTGAGCAGCTGTACATCAGGTATATCCAGTTGAGACAGCTCATCTGCAAAGCTCTGCTCTGGGTCATACCAGAACACGATGCGGTGATTTTCCGCAAAGAATGCCTGCCGCAGACCTTGGGTGAGTTGTTGTGTGTCCATTTACAAATCCGTGGCCTATCTCAGACGTGAAAATTATGATAATCGCGTTCAAGATCGCGTTGCATGACGGTGAAGCCCTCTTCCACCATCTTGTCTTGGGATAGTGTGAGATTGCCGTGATCAATTACGCCCTGCAGCTTTTTTGCTGAGTGCATCAATGATAGTGTCGCACTGCGCAAAGTGAGTTTAAACAGTCTTGCATTTATCTTTCGCAATACGCTTGCAGATTACGAGCGAATCCAGATAGTTGCTCTGAGCTGTCATTCCTTTACTCCGCCTTATCCCCGGTGACCGCTTTCACCTCAGCCAACAAATCGCCAAATTTCCCATAGTTCTCCTTCACCCCATCATCCAGATCCAGGCTGATGCGCAGGTCAGCAAAGTGGCGGAGTTTTTCGTCGAAGGTGGCGAGTTCGGCTTGCTGTTTGTGCAAGGTGTCGAGCTCTTTTTCCAGACGCTTTTTCTCGGCGGTGCTGGTGCTGGCTTCAATGTCCTGCTCAAGCTTGTTGGCATAGGTGTTGAGCTTAGCGGTCAGCGGGATGACATATTCGGTGCGCATGCGTGCCAGGGTGCCTTCGTGGTAGCGGTGCAGGTAGACCAGGCACTCGAAGGCCTTGTGCTTGCCGGAGCTGAACAGCCAGTAAATGGGGCGCTTCTTGTAAGTCTTAAGATGGTCCTTATAGAACTGAGTGCTCAGGTAGCGGCGGATGGTCTCCAATGCCGACTCACCGCGCTTGGGCTTAATGGCATACAGGCACAGGCTCTCGGCAACGAAGTCAAGGTTTTCCTGCAGATGTTCTTCGCCCCAAACGGTACGGACAAACTCGTGGAAGCGATTGGTAGCATCGTCGGCGAACCATTCCTGATCGCTCAGTGGCAGGATCCCGTCGTTATCGGCAGGAAAGGTTTTGTAGTTACCTCCGGCAACTAATTCTGCAAAGCCCTGGTTGCCGGCATGGGCGTAGATTACCCCCTCTCGGTCTAGAGAATACCGGCCCATAATGCAACCCACGAAGTAGCTTACTAGATCAGACAATGTGTCTGACCTAAATCTAACATTAAGTGCATTGATATCGTCATTTTTACCATACTTAAAAACAGGATTGGCATTAAGAGTGACCGCACTCTCATCAAGGTTCAAATAAAATTCAGCAGAGACATCAAACAATGCCAGCAATTTACGATTTAATTCAATTTCTAGATTCAGCGTCTTTTCTGTTTTCTCATTGCATTCACTGAGAAATATACTATATGAATGATTGATTGAATATTTCTCTGAAATTAACGGACTTTTCTTGAAACCCCAAGATTCCTCATGGGAGTTCCAGTCGTCATATGAGATGCTCGTTAGCTCATTAAATTTTTGCGAAAACCAATCTGAATTTTCATATAGCTTTTTCGTGATAGGAATTCGTCTAATGTCGCCACTTTGATACGACATAGTGGGGTTGAGTAGATTTAGAATGTAAGAACCAAGCTTTGAGTTTAACATACACGCAATCATCCCCACCGCCTCTTTACTCGGGAATGCAGATGTGCCTTTTATGTCAAAAATAAATCCTGCCTTAGTGTGTCGGCACGAAAAATCACCAGTTGCCACGTCCGACCACGTCAGCCCTTCCTTGAAATAGAAGTCTTTTCCGCGGAAGCTCGTCATCCCATTGGCCTTTATTGCTTCTCCGCCATTTTCCCAGTTTACAACAAGGGTCTGAAATCCAGCCCACTTTCTATATCCCCCCCCTTTATTGTATGGGAACCACTTTATGGAGGACTTAGCTGCCTCTGATATGCCATTAAAATTGAAGCCTATTTCACTATAGCTAACTTCGCTCCATGTCTTGAGGAAACGCTCATTGTCTGTTGTCATCATCCCTATTCTTGGGGGGGAAATGTCATCAACGGTTTTGTAATTTCCGAAAGATTCATATATTTTTTCTGGGACCCAATAAGCAATCGGGCTGCCCGGTATTTTCTCAAAGTCATCCTGCTGTGTACTGTCAAACCGATGCGCCCGATCCAGTAACGCTTGCCGCTTCTCTTCTTCATTGCCTTCGATCAAGCGGAAAAACACTGGCTGATGATGCGCGACATGTTTTTTACACAACACCCAAGCCGTAGTTTGCACAACTTCGCCAGAAATCTGTCCAAAAGCACGAGCACCAAGGTGAGCCAGAGTGATAAAGGTTTTGGACTCCAGCAGCCACTCGCGCAGCTTTTCGTAGCTTGAGAGGAACATCCACGACTGCATATTGACCTGCGCATTGAAGCCCGCCGGATTCAACAGGCTGAAGGCATGCTCCATGAAGATGGCAAACAGATCCGATTTGCTATTTGGATACGCGTTAGCGGCAAACGATTTCAGCTCGGTATTCATCCCCTTACCACCCATATACGGCGGGTTCGCAACCACCGCATCGTAGCGCAGTGCCAATACCCAAGCTTGCTGCACATAGGGAATCAGTTGTTCCGCCGCCGGCTTTTGCATTGAATCGCCTTCGTGTGCAAGTTGCCGCAATTGCTTCAGCAGTTCACTCAGTGGCTCGGCTTCCTCAGTCGGTACTTCGATTAACGAACCGAAGGTCTTGGCCTGGGTAAAGCGCGCCAGGGTGGTTTTCAACAGCTGGTAGCGGTTGTCCGTTTGAGGGGCGCCGAGGTCGGCCTGTTCGCTGTCAAACAATCCGTGCGACTGGCCACGTTGCCAATCGCTGGTCAGGTTGAGCTCTCTCCACAAGCTGGCGAACTCGAGATGGCTGCTTTCCTGTAGGGGCAAGATGTTGAGCTTGAAGCTATTTTCGGCGAGGTGGCTGAAGATGCGGCGATCGTCTTTCCGGGCCAGCATCATCAGGGCGAAGCCGGCAAGCTGACCGGCGCGGTCGTCGATATCCAGCCCGAACAGGTTGTTTTCCAGGATTAGTTGCGGAATGTCGCGGCTGCGGAAGCCTCGTTCTTCGTAGATGGCCTTGAGCACCTTATAGGCCTCGACCAGAATGTGGCCGGAGCCGCAGGCAGGGTCGAGCACCTTGATGGTCAGTGGGTCGATGCTGTCCGGGGTGATGGCATTGAGCGTGGCATTGACCTCGTCGGTCTGCTCGGCTGGCTCAATGTAGTACGGCATCTTTGACTTGAGCGGCGAGTCAGGGTAGGTCTGCAGCCATTGGCGGCCCAAGGAATTTTGCACCAAGTACTGGACGATCCAGTTGGGGGTAAAGAGCTGGGTGGCGGCGGGGATATCTTCACTTTTTACCACCTTGCCGATGACCTGGTCCTTTTTCTCCGAAATGTAGAACTGGTAGAGCCAGCCGATGATTTCCACTTCCTGCCAGTCCTCTTCGGGAATGGCACTGACCAGCTCGCGGATCAAGGAGTCGGTTTTGGTCAGGTTGTCCGGTAGCAGCAGTTCGGTAGCGTCGTCGATCGCCTCAAACAGGAAGGGCATGGCCTGATGCAGGGCGTGACACTGGGCGAGCAACAGCTCGCGGTACAGCTCCTCGTCCTTGGTGCCGTCGAGTTTCAGGTTGGTGATGCGTTGGCGGTCTAAGCCCTCCAGCTCGATATCCAGACAGTCGTCGAGGATTTGGAAGTCACCTTCCCGCTCCGGGTGGCTGAGTACCCGACGGCCATGATCGAGGTAGCCTTTAATCTCCATGAAACGAATGGCGCACAAGCGGTTGAACCAGCTGTAGGCGGCCTGTTCCATGGCCTGAGCGAAACCCATTTGTGCAACCTTTTTCACCAGCGCTGCTCGCGGGCGAATCATGCTGGCTGGGAAGGGTCGATCGCCAATCAGGGCCAGGTCGCCTTTCTGCTCCAACGGCTCGATGCCCTTGCTGGTGATGCCGTACTTGGCCGCCTGTTTAGTCATGGCAGCGATAAAGGCAATGCGTGCCTTGGGCGCGTAGCGTTTGATGTTGTTGGTGTTCATGGGCTTTTCTTAATTCGTAGTGAGCTGGAGTCGAGCAGCGAATGGGGTCAGCGGATCCGTATCCGTTTGTCCTGCTTGATCACGTTTTCCAGCTCGGCCTTGAGGGCGTCGATAAAGCTCTCGATGTCGCGTTGGGTTTCCAGATAGATGCCGTTGCCCAGCTTGTTGAACACGCTGGTGGCGGCCACTTCCACTACCGGCTTGGGTGCGGCTACGGGCTTAGCGGCGGGGGGACGCACCGGCGAGCGATCTTCCTTGTCCTGACTGCCCCGGTTGGCCACTTGAGCGGCCTTGGCCTGCTCCTGCTCGAGTTTGTGCTGGCATTCGGCCTCGGCCTGGATGGCGCGCTCCAGCTCGAATAGGCCGTCATCCAGACGTTCGCCTACGGTTTGTTCCTGCAGCATGTAGATCGCAGAAATGCTGGTTTCGCTTTCCAGTTCGGCCTTGATCAGTTGCAGCGGGCGCAACAGGCGGTGGCTCAGCTCCGGGGTGTCGATAGCGCTCTTGGCGATTTCCGCCTGTAGCTGGGCGATCTTTTCATCAACACGGGCAAGGGCGTAGTTGCGCTTGTCGGTGAGGATGGCAGCGTTGACGCTTTCGATAGCGTCAACGAGCGCGGCGACCTTGTGCAGCTGGTTGTAGGGCGCAGCACTCTGTTCGATGGCGTGCAGCTCGGCCAAGGCCTGGCGGGCCTTGTCGTCCATGCCCAGCACCTGCTTGTTCTTTTCAAAGCGGCGCAGGGCCTGCTGCAGTTGCTGCCAGGTGTGCAACTGGTTGCTGAAGAATTCGTGCAGGTCGCGGTAGTCCTCTTCAAGGTCGAGGAAGTCGTCCTTGTGGTCGACGACGGCCTTGAAGAAGTCGACGCTGTCGCTGTTACCCAGCAGTCGTTGCAGGCTGAGGATAGACCGCTCAATGGTGTCCTTGCCGGGGAAACGACCGACATCGGTCTTGCTCTTGTAGCTCTTGAGGTTTGCCAGCCAGGTATCAAGGTGGTTTCGGTAGAACTCCTGTAGTTCCTTTTCGCCAGCCGGGCCGAGAGCGTTGAACAGATCCTGAGTAAGGTTACGCGCCTGCCTGAGCAGCGCTTCATCGGTCTGGCGCTTTTTCTGTACAGAGATTTCGCGCCGCCGGCGGCTGTTGGTGAGGTAGTCGAAGGCTTCGGGTAGAGGCAAGCTTGGGCCGGCTGCATGGAAGGAGATGCGACTGGTTGCAGCCAGGCGGCCAAGGATCAGCAGGATTTCACCATCCGGCCAGCCATAGGGGCGTTTGTTGAAGCGTTCAATGATGTCCGCGACCAGCAGGCGGTCATTTCCTGAGGCCCGTAGGGTAACGAACTGCTCGACCTCCTTGATGGCCTGGGGGTTGCCTTCTTCACCGTCCAGGGACAGGCCAAGCTGAGCGATGTCGTTGCTGTGCAGCACGGCACGCAGCTCACGTTCTGGCTCCTGCTGCAGCACGCGCAGGTAGTTGAGCTTGGCATAAGTGTTTTCCAGTAGGTACTGACAGGCTTCGTCGAACTTATTCTGGATATTATTGCTGGCGAGTTTCAGGTGTTGGCCGAGGGCATAGACTTCAGCGCGTTCCAGCAGCTCGTCTAGCATCAGGCGCAATCGCTTCTTACGCTCCTGGTTCTCGCGACCACGGTCGGCCAGGATGCGGGTCAGCTCAGGTTGGCTGCCATCGTCGTTGAGGCGGATGAACTTGTTGGTTTTAAGCGAAGTACGGAGCTCAGAGAAGAACTCCTTACTGTCAGGAAGTTTGATCAGGGCCAAGCCTGCAGGTGCTTCGCTGCTCTTGTTGATGCAGCCGGCCTCGCCATACAGCGCGTAATCGAGATCAAGTGGAGAGATCACTTCGACGCGCAAGTCGTGTTCATAGCGGCCTTCGAGGCTATGACCGTCGAGGAAGCGGCCGATGCTGTAGTCGGTCTTGTTGACGCTGTAGCGGAACTTGTTCTTGTCCTTGAGCAGGTCTTTGTAAATAAGGGCGGACAGTTCCTTATTTTCATCCGAGGTGGCGATCTCGGTAGCCTTGATTTTGCGGGTGATGTCGCGCTCTTCGTTAGTAAGGAACACGAATTGGTCACCGTTGCGCGTGATCAGGCTTTCCTTTTCCAGGCGCTGCAGAGTGTCTTCGATGCGTCGGCGCAGGGCGAGCTTGTCTTCGTCCACCTGCTCGATGGACAAGGTGACCAGGTTGTCCAAAGTGCCCTTGATCAAATCGACATAGCGGATCATGAACAGGGTACGCAGGATCTGCACGTCGAAGGCATCGAGCACGCTATTTTCGCTGGCCTGATCGATGGTGCGTTTGACGGCGGTATCGAGGAAGCCTTCCACTGCACGGTAGAAGCTGTGCAGGGGCACCAAGGCACCTATTCCCTTGTCGGCAATCGCCATGGCCGCCATCTGGAAGGCATCGAGCATGGAGCGTTCGCCGTAGGCCAGGTGCGCGCCGGTGGCGCCAACCTTGCGGATCTCCTCGAAAACCTTCTGTACCAGTTGAAAGTGGTAGGGAGCAAAGGGGTAATTGCTGACGAAGCTGTCCGGGCCTTCAAAGTTTTTCAGCGTCGGACCAGAGCGGTCGAACGTGATCTGGTTGCGTAAGATGTCGCCTTTCCGTGCATACAGGGTGCGCAGTTCAGTTTCAGCTTCCCCCGTTTTGCGTAGTAGACGCTTCTGGATGACTTCGTCGGTGTTGGAGCTGGACAGCGACAGGCGCGTCTTGAAGCGTCCGGCAATTTTGGAGAAGTCGTTGGCTTTAGAGGCGGACAATTCGCCGAGTACGGCGTCCATGTCAGCCTGCGAGGTGACAATAATCCAGGCTCGTCCCTTGCAGATGGTGCCGAGATTTTCGGTAATGGTCTGTAGGGTGAGCATGAGGCGAGTGTCACTACCGATGAATTGGCCGACTTCGTCCACAAGGAACAGCACGCGGTGTTTCGGTGACTGAGTGTCCAGGTATTCCTTCACCCAGCGGCAGAAATTTTCCACCGAGACACTGAAGGTTTCCTCGGATTCTTCGAACCACTTGTGCGCCGCCTCAGCGGAGAGGTCGAGGGCCGCACCCAGCGCCTGTTCGATGTCGTCTTGGTAGAACTGGTAACCATCGCGCTCTTTGGTCCATTCCAGCTCAGTAGCTTCCTTGAAGGCTTGCTTGAAACGTTCATACACGCCGCGCTGGCTCAGGTGGCGTTCCATGTGGGCGATGTGTGGGTGATCGCCGCTGAAGCCCTGGTGCTCGTTGAACACGCGCAAGAACACATTGAGGATCGGGTTGCCGGCATCGTTGGAGCTTGCCTTGCTGTCGATGTTGAACAGGATGACATCGGCGGTGTTGGCAACGGCCCTGTCGATGTCGGCGCGGATCATTGCATCGCGGAGCTTGTTGGCATCGAAGAAAGACACTGCCTTTTTACTGTTACCCTGGGCGTCGTGCGCCTCAATGTTGGCCAGCAGGTAGGACAGGGCTTTCAGAAAGTGCGATTTACCCGATCCGAAGAAGCCGCTGATCCATACTCCAACGCGGTTGGCGATAGAAGGATCGTTGAGGTCGGTACTGTAGGATTCGAAGAAGCTGCGGAAGTGCTTCTCCAATTCGTTGGTGACAATGTATTCGTCAAGTTCCTGGTATACGGTGGCATCGTCGGACTGATCCGCCTTGACCACACCATTGATGGGACGGTTGAGATCTTTGAAAAAGAGATTTTTTATACTCATGGCATATTATCCTTGACGATCACGGCACCAGTCGGAACGCACGATAGTAGTTATCGCTGGTAATCTTGTTGAACAGGGCCAATGACTGCCCCGAGTAGTGGCCGGGGTAGAACAGTACCAAGGGTTTATGGCCGAGCAGGGCATGCAGTTTGTTCAGCAGGTTGTGTGCTCGCAGCACGGGCCACACCGAACCCACTCCAGAGACTAGGACGATGTCGTTCTCAGCGGCGCGACTGTGCTCCATTAGGAAGGGGGCGAACTTGTCCATGTGCAACGGGCCTGACAGGGCCTTGAGCAGGGCCTGGTCGCCCTTGGCCTTCTGCATCTGGATAGCCTTTTCAGTGAAATTGCGCTGGCCCAGATAATCACGCATGGCCTGCAGCAGATTGATATTGATTACCTTCAGCTGGCTGTGCTTCTTGTCCAGAAAGCCTTCCAGGAAGCTGAGGTAGTCACGTACTTGCAGCTCATCCTCGGGGGGGTAGTCGAAGATCCAGAATCCGATTTCGTTGCCCAGCCCTTGGCTCTTAAGGAATTCCTTGGTGAGGATTTTGTCCGGGATCTGGTTGAGTCGATCCTGTAGCTGATGATTCATTCGATAGCTCCTTTATTCCGTGCCTACTGCACAGTAGCGCTGGATACTTCCAGGCAGGCTTTGATGCGTTGGCGGTAGCTGTCTTCCAACAGGGCCCTGACTTCTGCCCGCACCAGCAGATGTTGGAGCTTCATGCTGTGGGTGCTGCGCAGCAGGCCGACCTCGGCGAGCATGCGGTAGATAACTTGGCCCATTTTCTTGCGGCTGGACTCTGCCCAAGTTTCGATGGTTGGGTCGCGGTGGCTACGGTCTTCGAGAAAATCCCCCCAGTAGTAAGGCTCCAGCACTTCCGCGCGGGTAACGAAGGCATCCTTGAGCACTGCCTCGATGAACTCGACCAGCAGCAGGTTTCGCTCCAGCGCAGCGCAAAAAGCCACTTGGGTGGCCAATTCTTCATCTCCGTCGCGAATGGCTCGCCAGAACGGAGCATCCAGGCGCTCCAGGCGTTTGCGTAGGGCTTGGGCGATGCGCTTGGCCGAGGCAGGGCTACGTTTTTGCAGCAGATTCTGTTGCTCAATTGCCTGCCGCCATTGCTCCGGGCTAGCACCACGTAGGAGCAAATCGGCAATGATGCGGCACTCACGAACTTGCAGGGAGCCACCGATCAGATCGGAGTCGTAGGTGAAGGTCTGCATTCGTCTCACTCGTCCTCGCCACCTAATAGGTAGGGCTCCAGCTTGGCTCGATCGCCTGGCAGCAACTGCAGCGGGTGTTCACGTAGACGCTCGGCCTCTTGCTCGGTGATGGCGGCCTGATAACGCTGTAGGGTGTAGTGGGCCAGAGCCTTGCGGACGGTCAGCTGCAGATGGCCCTCGGGCATGCCGAAATCCCGTTCGACTAGCGCTTTTTGTGCGTCAGTGAGTAGGAGGTTGGGAATCAGAGACAGCGTGACCAGCTCGTGCCAGTTGTTGTCGGCCATGGTTGGCTGTGCGCTTTCATCGCTTGGTTTGGGAGTGCGATCGATACGCGATAGAAGAAAATCTCGGAAAACCTGTCGTTTGTGGCACCAGGCACGCACATGCCAGCGGAAGCCAGTGTAAACCAAGGTGTGCGGCGAGATCACCCGCTCGCGGAGCTGAGGATTGGACATCGATGCGTAGAGAATCCTCAGAGTGCCGCCATTGCGGCAAGCCTTGAACACTTCGCGCACGATCTCAGGACGCACCGCACGGTCGGGTAGTTGGACCGTAGCAACGCTGGAGTGGTTTTCCAGGACCTGGGCCATCGGTTGGCTACCTTGACCGGCGAGCAGGTCCATGTATTCATTGATATGCCCGGAACTGAGCACCGGCTGGAATCCGGCCGTTGGTACATAGCCCTTGACTGCAGGGCTGTGGACCAGAGAGTCAGGGTTGAACTTGCTGTTGTAATATTTGATGTCAGCCGATGCCTGCTGGCGGCTGATGCCGAACCAGTCCATGAGCTGCGGGGTGATCAATCGACCTTCCCAGTATGCGATCAGCTCGATGGCGCGGAGTCTAAGCAGGGCTTCGTGCTTGAGAACGGACATGTCAGGGTGTCAGATATTCTGAAACCGCGATTTTGACTCGTTGCGATGAGGGTGTAAATAACTTTACGGTAAAGTTTTTGGCATGGACATGGACGGGTTTGAAAGCCGTCAAACGCCGACCTCTTCCGCTTGTCATGAACGTTACAGTCTGTGGGCGCCGACTCCGTTTTGATCCAGATGCCGTGATTTACCTGAACCGGCCGGATGTCGACATCATCCTGGAATGGTCGGCATTGGCGACCTGACCGACCGGATCATCGGCACCTCGGCAACCGGTTCATTCTGGCGTCGGCAGCAACAGTCATCGCGCGATGCCACGCCAGCAGCGCACCCCTTCACGCACGCTGCGTCGTCCTTTTCTTCCCTGTTGCGGATCACCGCGGCGGCCTGTACCACGCCGTCAGCGTCCAGTCGAAGGTCATCGACGATCACCTCGACCGCGGGGCGGCCGGTACTCAACGCGTCCAGGCGGTCAGCGTATGGCCGCCCACCGTCCTCCGCGAAACGAACCGGTGCAAAGAAAATCGATGACGGGTCGCCGGCACGAACGGGGTCGACGACGACGTCGCCGGGGTTGAGCCGGATCACCGGTGTGGGCTCGATGGATTCGTCGAGCGTGGGCTCGCCGCGCACTTCGATGGGGTACCCGCGATCGTTGTACGTCCCGGTCACGCTGGGCGCGCGCAGAGTCGTCAATCGTCAATATCGGGCGCTCGTCACCGGCGCCTTCGTGGCACCCCACCCATGTCGGGCCAACGGGGCGCCTGGCGCGGCACCGGCGTTTGCATCGTGGGCGGCAAACCGGTTGACGGTTAGTTGCACGTGCGCCGGCATCCCGTGACGACATCGGCCGGGTGACTCGGCACGCGGCCTATCGCGTGCCGCCGAGGCACGGAGACGTGCCAGTGCGGCGCGCTTGCTGCCCCGCCAAGGCCAGTCATCGGCCGCGGGCCACGCGTGCGGCGCCCTGACGCGACGCGGGCCATCCGGTCTGCACCGTTCACCCGCTCAAGCGGTTTCCCGGTGGCGAACCGCCGCGCTTCGTGAACCCAGCCGCGCCCACGACTTTCGCCGCTTGCGCGCCGGGGTAAAGCCGCCACCCGACCCGTTCACGGACAACCGGCGCGCCGACGCGGGATGGCGTCCAGCGGGTGCACTGGACCCAAATTGTCTGGCCGTGCCGCTGCATGACCCGATCGGCTCCGCCCTGCGCGCCACCTTGACCCACCGCGTCGACGAACCGGGTCGCCGCGCGAGTTGGCCCGGCAGCCGGCCGACCTCGGGCACGCGCGGCGGGCGCGTCGGGCCACCCCACCCGCCGGGTCGAGCGTGCCGCCGGCGAACGGTCCGGATCCGTGCATCCTGCGCGCGCGGCTGGCGCTGACGGCCGCCCGCGCCGGGACGTCACGGCGCGCGGCTCAGTCGGGCGTGATACTTGGCCGCCTCGCGGCGCAGCCGCGCCTCTTCGGGTGACACATAGATCGACGTCGTGCCGAGCGATGCGTGGCCGAGGGTGCGCTGCACGACTTCGAGCGCGACGCCGGCGGCCAGCATCTGCGTGCCGACCGTATGCCGGAACGCGTGCGGCGACGTGCTGGCCAGTTTGCGCCGCTCCGCCTCGCTCAGATCCGGCATCACCGCGAGCAGCTGCGCGATCGCCCACTGCGTCAGGCCGCGCGCCCCGCGCACCGAATAGCCGCCCGTCGCGGCACGCTCGCCGGCGCCGGGCGGCACGCTGAATTTCTCACGCGCGCGCGGCGTCGGGGGCACCACCAGCGGCGCGATCAGGGGCCAACTCGGCGGCCCGGCCGCCTCGGTCGCGTCGAAGTCCTGGTCGCGGTCGTGCCAGTGCGCACGCAGCGCCTCGACGCAGGCGTCGCTGACCGGGACGAAGCGCTGCTTGTTGCCCTTGCCGATCACCTCGAGCAGCCAGCTCGCCGGCGTGTCGTCCTCGGCCGCCAGCCAAGCGAGGGCCGCTCGCGTCGCGGCCGCCGCCTCGGCGATCCGCAGACCGCCATCGCCCATCACCAGCAGCAGCGCCCGGGCCGCTCGCCAGCGCGCGCCGATCGGGCTCTGCAGCTCGCTGCGCTCGGCCAGGGTCGCGCGCATCCGGGTCCACAGATCGAGCGACAGCGCCCGCTCGACCTGCAGCTGGCGCACGCGCTTGACGACATTCGGATCCGTCACGGCCTGCCACGGATTGCCGGCCAGATAGCGCACGGCGACCAGCCACGTAAAGGCCGCGCGGATCGCGCGCACCGCGTAACGCTGACTCTCCGGCGCCAGGCCGCCGGGCGCGAA
>NZ_JAAGPL010000175.1:0-18075 GCF_017104785.1 Burkholderia sp. Ac-20353
TCGCCCGAAGAATCGGTAAAGCGGTAAAGAGGGGTTTTGTTATGTCTGAAATTAGCGATGCAAAGCGGGGTCAAAATAACCGCTGAAACGGCCGGAAAGCTTGTCGTGCTTGGCTTGGCGGGCGATAGGCGCTTGCTTGTGGATGCCATTGAACCCGCCTATAATGCGTCAGCTTGTCGCCCCGGGGTCCCCGCAATACGGGGTGGCGAGTCCGATGCAGGCATGCATCGCATGCCATTCGCGTGAGGCGGCGATGGAGGCAGCGAGGGTTTCGACGGAGGCAGCGGACGTTGAACCGGTCCTCGAGGACTGGCTCATGAAGCGCAACTGTTCGGTGTCGCCGCGCCAGTTCGTGCTGTTTTACGCGTCGCTCGCGAGCGTATCGCTTGCGATCGCGGCATTACTGATGTGGCGGGGGGCATGGCTCGTCATGCCTTTCACCGGAATCGAGCTGCTGGTGGTGGGTGTCGCGTTTGCGATCCACGCGCGCCATGCAGTCGACTACGAACGCATCAGGCTGTTTCCGCACCGGCTCGTGATCGAGCGGATGGATGCGGAACGGCTCACGCAGATCGAATTCAACCCGCGCTGGGTGCGGGTCGAGCCGGGCGCGACGCCACGCGATCCGATTCGGCTGGTGTCGCGCGGGCAGACCGTCGTGATTGGGCAGCATCTCGCGCAGTACCGGCGCGCGCAGTTCGCCGACGAGTTGCGCATGTCGCTCCGGCGCTGTGGATGACCGGGGCGGCGGGTGCGACGCAGGTGGCTTGCGACGGGGGAGGGTTTGAATGGAAATTTTGGGTAAGGAAGCTATGAAAACAATCAAGCGAGCCCTCACGGGCGTGCTGGCATGCGGCGGACTGCTCTTTGCCGGCGCGGCTCTGGCGGTCGGTGACAGCCCGGGCGGCCCCCGCGTCAACGAGATCAATTTTCAGCCGCCTGTCACGAAGATCGCCGAGGAGCTCTACGATCTCCACACGATGATGCTGATCCTGTGTACGGTGATCTTCGTCGGCGTGTTCGGCGTGATGTTCTATTCGATCTTCGCGCACCGCAAATCCAAAGGCTACAAGGCCGCCAATTTCCATGAAAGCACGACCGTCGAAATCATCTGGACGATCGTGCCGTTCGTCATCGTCGTACTGATGGCGTTGCCGGCGACGAAGGCCGTCGTCGCGATGAAGGACACGACGAATGCCGATCTCACGGTCAAGGTCACCGGCTACCAGTGGAAGTGGGGCTACGACTACGTGAAGGGGCCGGGCGAAGGCATCAGCTTCCTGTCGACGCTGTCGACCCCGCGTGACGAAGTGATGGGCAAGCAGGCGATCACCGACACCTATCTGCAGGAAGTCGACAACCCGCTCGTCGTGCCGGTCAACAAGAAGATCCGCATCATCACGACCGCGAACGACGTCGTCCACTCGTGGTACGTGCCCGCGTTCGGCGTGAAGCAGGATGCGATCCCCGGCTTCGTGCGCGACACGTGGTTCAAGGCCGAGAAGGTCGGCACGTTCCGCGGTTTCTGTACCGAGCTGTGCGGCAAGGAGCACGCGTACATGCCGGTCGTCGTCGAGGTGCTGTCGGATGACGACTACGCGAAGTGGGTCACCGCGCAGAAGGCCAAGATGGCCGGCGCCGCAGTCGATCCGAACAAGGTTTACACGATGGCCGAACTGATGGCGCACGGCGAGGACGTCTACAAGGCGAACTGCGCAGCCTGCCACCAGGTGAACGGCAAGGGCCTCGGCGCGTTCCCGGCGATGGACGGCAGCCCGATCGCGAACGGCCCGATCTCGGCGCACGTCGAGCGCGTGCTGAAGGGCAAGGGCGCGATGCCGTCGTGGGCGTCGCTGTCGGACCTCGACATTGCCGCGGTCGTCACCTACGAGCGCAACTCGTGGGGCAACCACAAGAACGACGTGCTGCAACCGAAGCAGGTGGCGGACGCGCGTAACGGCAAGCTGCCGGAAGATGCCGCAGGCGCAGCGCCGGCGGAAGCGGCTTCGGCCCCGCAGGCAGCCTCGGGCGCAGCCGCGCCGGCGGCCGCGCTGTCGACGATCTATTTCGAAACGGGCAAGAGCACGCTGCCGGCCGACGCACAGTCGGCGATCGCGGCGGCGGCCGACTATGCGAAGGCGCATCCGGACGCGAAGCTCGCGCTGTCGGGCTTCACCGACAAGACGGGCTCGGCCGACGCGAACGCCGAACTCGCCAAGCACCGCGCGCAAGCCGTGCGCGACGCACTGAAGGCGGCAGGCGTGGCGGAAGACCACATCATTATGAAGAAGCCGGAAACGATCACGGGCGGGGCAGACGCTAAGGAAGCCCGGCGTGTCGAGATCGGCCCGGCGGCCTGACGTGTCGCTGTGTTTGTCGACGTATTCGCATTAGGAGAATCTCATGTCTAGCATCGGGCACGACGTAGCCGCGGGCCACGCGCACGACGACCACGCGCACGAAACACCGCATGGCTGGCGGCGCTGGCTGTACGCCACCAACCACAAGGACATCGGTACGCTGTACCTGCTGTTCTCGTTCATCATGTTCCTGTCGGGCGGCGTGATGGCGCTCGCCATCCGTGCCGAGCTGTTCTCGCCCGGCCTGCAGATCATGCGTCCGGAGTTCTTCAACGAACTCACGACGATGCACGGCCTGATCATGGTGTTCGGCGCGATCATGCCGGCATTCGTCGGCTTCGCGAACTGGATGATTCCGCTGCAGATCGGCGCGTCCGACATGGCGTTCGCGCGGATGAACAACTTCAGCTTCTGGCTGCTGCCGGTCGCAGCCGTGCTGCTGGTCGGCTCGTTCTTCGCGCCGGGCGGCGCGACGGCTGCCGGCTGGACGCTGTATGCGCCGCTGTCGACGCAGATGGGCCCGGGCATGGACTTCGCGATCTTCGCGGTGCACATCATGGGCGCGTCGTCGATCATGGGCGGCATCAACATCGTCGTGACGATCCTGAACATGCGCGCACCGGGCATGACGCTGATGAAGATGCCGATGTTCGCGTGGACGTGGCTGATCACCGCGTACCTGCTGATCGCCGTGATGCCGGTTCTGGCAGGCGCGATCACGATGGTGCTGTTCGATCGCCACTTCGGCACGTCGTTCTTCAACGCGGCAGGCGGCGGCGACCCGGTGATGTACCAGCACATCTTCTGGTTCTTCGGCCACCCCGAGGTGTACATCATGATTCTGCCGGCGTTCGGGATCGTGTCGCAGGTGATCCCGGCGTTCGCGCGCAAGACGCTGTTCGGCTATAGCTCGATGGTGTACGCGACCGCATCGATCGCGATCCTGTCGTTCATGGTCTGGGCGCACCACATGTTCGCAACGGGCATGCCGGTCACGGGCCAGCTGTTCTTCATGTACGCGACGATGCTGATCGCGGTGCCGACGGGCGTGAAGGTGTTCAACTGGCTCGCGACGATGTGGCGCGGCTCGATGACCTTCGAAACCCCGATGCTGTTCGCGATCGGCTTCCTGTTCGTGTTCACGTTCGGCGGCCTGACGGGCCTGATGCTGGCGATGGCGCCGCTCGACATCCAGTACCACGGCACTTACTTCGTGGTGGCGCACTTCCACTATGTGCTGGTGGCCGGGTCACTGTTCGCGCTGTTCGCGGGCTGGTACTACTGGTCACCGAAGTGGACGGGCTGGATGTACAACGAGACGCGCGGCAAGATCCACTTCTGGGCGTCGATGATCTTCTTCAACCTGACGTTCTTCCCGATGCACTTCGTCGGTCTCGCGGGCATGCCGCGCCGCTATGCGGACTACCCGGCGCAGTTCACGGACTTCAACCAGGTCGCGACGATCGGCGCGTTCGGTTTCGGTCTCGCGCAGGTGTACTTCCTGTTCGCGGTCGTGCTGCCGGCGTACCGTGGCGGCGGCGAGCTGGAGAAGGCCGCCGACAAGCCGTGGGATGGCGCGATCGGTCTCGAGTGGACGGTGCCGAGCCCGGCTCCGTTCCACACGTTCGAGCAACCGCCGCACGTCGAGTAATACGTTTCGAAGAATGTTCCGTCTACGCTTGCCGCTGCAGGCAGGCGTGGCGGAACGTTCCACAGCAGGTTTCAGATGAACCGGAATCCACAACAAAGACGTACGCCCGAGCAGATCCGCGCGGGCAACAAGCGGCTCGGCCTGATTCTGCTTGCGATCGCCGCCGTTTTTTTTGTGGGTGTCGTGATCAAGCAGTGGTGGCTGTCCACTCACTGACGCAGTAGCGAGGACGTTGTCGTATGTCGAAGCCGGAAGCGGAGAACGTGGATCGCGCGTTCAACCGGTCGATGCTGAAGAAGCTCTTTGTCGTCGCGGGACTGATGTTCGGCTTCGGCTTCGCGCTCGTGCCGATGTATCGGGCGATCTGCCAGATCACCGGCATCAACAACCTCGTGCAGCGCGACGTCAGCGAGCGCGACGCGAAGAACACGCAGGTCGACACGAGCCGCACGGTGTCGGTCGAGTTCGATGCGAACGCGCGCGGCCCGCTGGGTTTCAAGCCGGAACACAACAGCCTCGACGTGCATCCGGGCGAGCTGACGACGATCGTGTACGACGTGACGAACGGCCAGGGCCGTCCGGTCGTCGCGCAGGCGATCCCGAGCTACGCGCCGAAGCAGGCGACGGAATTTTTCAAGAAGATCGAGTGTTTTTGCTTCACGCAGCAGACGCTGGCCGCGCACGAGTCGCGCAAGATGCCGGTGGTGTTCGTGATCGATCCGAAGCTGCCGAAGGACGTGAAGACGATCACGCTGTCGTACACGTTCTTCGAGCTGAATACGCCGGCACAGGCGGCAGCCGGCGCGGCGACGCAGCCAGGCACGACGAAGCCGGGTGCATGACGATGGAGGCAGGGCGATGACGGAGGGCAAGCGGGGCGGAACGTTCGGCCAGGCGGTCAAGGCGGTGTTGTGGTCGTTCTTCGGCGTGCGCAAGCGGCGCGACCTGGAGGCGGACGCGACGCAGCTGAATCCGCTGCACGTGCTGATCGTTGCGCTGATCGCGGCCGGTGTGTTCATCGGCGTGCTGATCCTGATCGTGCGCGCGGTCGTGGGCTGAGGCCTGAGGCCCGCGGCAACGCAAGAATGCAACGCGGAACGCCCCGGGCGTTCCACGAAGGAAAGAGCGGTAGCCGTCGCGCCGCGCCAGAAATAAAGCCGGAGCGGTTTCCGGTACACAAATTGGACTGAAGTGGAGAATCAAGCATGAGCGGTCAAAACCAGACCCCGTACTATTTCGTGCCGCATCCGTCGCAGCATCCGATCAGCGCGGCCTGCGGCCTGCTGGTCATGCTCGGATCGTTCGCACTGTGGCTCAACGGTCACGACTGGGCGCCGTACACGGCGCTGCTCGGCCTGCTGTGGCTCCTCTTCACGCTGTACCACTGGTTCGGCGACTCGATCGCCGAATCGGAAGGCGGGATGTACGGCAAGAACGTCGACCGGTCGTACCGCTGGAGCATGAGCTGGTTCATCTTCTCCGAAGTGATGTTCTTCGGCGCGTTCTTCGGTGCGCTGTTCTATGCGCGTGAAATCGCGCTGCACCAGCTCGGCAGTCTCGATTACAAGCTGATCTGGCCGGACTTCTCCGCCGTGTGGCCGAACGAAGGCCCGGCTGCGCTCGCTGGCCACTTCAAGACGATGGGCCCGTGGCCGATCCCGACGCTGAACACCGCGCTGCTGCTGTCGTCGGGCGCGACGCTGACGATCTCGCACCACGCGCTGCGCGACGATCACCGCCGCAAGGCGATCGCGTGGCTCGCCGCGACGCTCGTGCTCGGCATCTGCTTCCTGTTCACGCAGGGCTTCGAATACTTCCACGCGTACAACGAACTGAACCTGACGCTCGGCTCGGGCATCTACGGCTCGACGTTCTTCCTGCTGACGGGCTTCCACGGTTTCCACGTGTTCCTCGGCGGCACGATGCTCGCTGTGGTGCTGGTGCGGATGATCCGTGGCCACTTCAAGCCGGAACATCACTTCGCATTCGAAGGCGCCGCGTGGTACTGGCACTTCGTCGACGTCGTCTGGCTCGGCCTGTACGTCGTCGTCTACTGGCTGTAAATGCAACACGGCCCGCGCAGCGATGCGCGGGCCGTTTGGTTTTGTGGGAGCCGGACGGCGTGAACGAATCGTCCGGCAGCCGGCATCATCCGGGCGCCGCCGCGACTCAGTCAGGCGGCGCTTTTGCTTGGTGGCGCCGCGATGCGGCGAAATGTCACAGTGGTTGCAGCGGCTGCGGCCGCGACGGCATCAGCGGCCGATCGGCAGGCCGGTCGAATGGATCCAGCCCATCCAGTTCGCGAACAGGATGAACAGGAACAGCGAGATCGACAGCCCGACGCGGGTGGCGAGCGACCAGGCCATGTGTTTCGTATGGCCGCGGTCGTGCATCATGAAATAGAGCGCCGAGCCCAGGCTGGCAATGATGAGGACGAAGGCGATGGGAACGAGGATGTGCATGCAGCGAACCGGACGACGGCAATTCGAAAGGAAGAGGATAATTATCGCACCTCGCATCCGCGAACACGCTTGGGCGGCGGCCCGATGAAGATCCGCCTGCTGCCTGCGCTGCTGATCCTCGCGGTCGTCGCGGTCACGATCCGTCTCGGTTTCTGGCAGCGCGACCGTGCGCATCAGAAGGAAGCGCTGCAGGAGAACATCGTGCGCTTCGAGCATGCGGTGCCCGTCGAGGTCGGCGCGCAGCCGATCCCGCTCGCGTCGATCGAGTTCCATCGCGTGCGTGCGGCGGGGCGCTTCGTGCCCGAGCAAGCGGTGTTTCTCGACAATCGGCCGTATAACGACCAGCCGGGTTTTTACGTCGTGATGCCGTTTAAACTCACGGGCGGCGGCTATGTGCTCGTGAATCGCGGCTGGCTGCCGCGCAACATCGCCGATCGCACGGCGATCGAGCCGTTCGCGACGCCGGCGGGCGACATCGAGATCGTCGGGATTGCACGCGCCGATGCGTCTCGCGCGTTCGAGCTCGGCGAAGGCGGTTCGGCGGCGCACCAGAAGATTCGCCAGAACCTCGACGTCGCCGCGTATGCGAAGGAAACCGGCCTGCCGCTGCAGCCGTTCGTGATCCAGCAGACGAGCGACGACGGCGACAAGCTGGTGCGCGACTGGCCGGCGCCCGCGACCGGCGTCGAGCGCAATTACGGTTACATGTTTCAGTGGTGGGGCATGGCGGCGGCCGCGCTCGGTTTCGGCTTGTACGCGGCGCGGCGCGCGGCGAAGAAGTCGTCCGACGCATGAGCGGCGCGATGTCCGTACGCGGTGGCGACGCCGCGGGTTCGTTTCGAGAGGTCTGATTTGTCCATCCAATCTTCCCGTCAGGGCCCGGGCGCCACGCCCGCTACGTCCGCCAAGCCCGTTTCCCCGGCCGCCAGAAAGCGCGGCCGCTGGATGCTCGTGCTGCTCGGGCTCGTCTGCGCGGCGCCGATGCTCGCGTCGTACTTCACCTATTACGTGATCAAGCCGAAGGGCGGCTCGACGAACTACGGCACGCTGATCGACCCGCAGCGCCCGATTCCGGCGGATCTGCAGGTCACCGACGAAACCGGCAAGACGATGCCGCTGTCGTCGCTGCGCGGCGTGTGGCTGTTCGTGATGACCGATCGCAGCGCGTGCGACGATGTGTGCGCGCAGAAGCTCTATTTCATGCGTCAGGTGCGCGTCACGCAGGCCGGCGAACGGCACCGGATCACGATGGTGTGGCTGCGCAGCGATGCGGGCGCGATTCCGGCGAAGGTGGGCGACGCATATCCGGACACGGTGAAGCTGATCGCCGATCCGGCTGCGGTGGCTGCGTGGCTGCCGGCCGATGCCGGCACGCACGATACCGACCACATCTACATGGTCGACCCGAACGGCAACCTGATGATGCGCTTCCCGAAGAACCCGAACCCCAGCAAGATCAAGGCGGACGTCACGAAGCTGCTGAAGTGGTCGAGCATCGGCTGACGCGAGACCAAGAGGCAATAATCCGATGTCGTATCTACTGCAACTCGGCCTGATCGGCTCCTGTATCGCGCTGCTGCCGCTGTCGTACGTGTGGGTGAAGGCGGACGACAACAAGTTCCGCAAGCTGGTGTGGATCACCACGTTCCTGACCCTCGATCTCGTGATGTTCGGCGGCTTCACGCGGCTCACCGATTCGGGCCTCGGCTGCCCGGACTGGCCGGGCTGCTACGGCACGTCGTCGCCGTTCATCGCGCATGCGGCAATTACTGCCGCACACCAGGCGATGCCGAGCGGCCCCGTCAGCATGTCGAAGGCGTGGATCGAGATGATCCACCGCTATTTCGCGATGGCGATCGGCGTGCTGATCATCGCGCAGACGGCGATCGCCTGGACCGCGCGGCTGCGCCGCCGTCCGTTGCACGTATCGCCGTGGTGGCCGACGAGCCTGCTGATGCTGATCGTCGTGCAGGGCGCGTTCGGCGCGTGGACGGTGACGATGAAGCTGCAGCCGGTGATCGTCACGATCCACCTGCTGCTCGGGCTGACGCTGCTCGGCACGCTCGGCTGGCTGGCCGCGCGGCAGACGCCGCTGCCCACGCATGACCCGGAAGCCGGGCGCTATCGCGCGGCCGCGCTCGCGGCGCTCGTGCTGCTCGTCGCGCAGATCGCGCTCGGCGGCTGGGTGAGCACCAACTACGCGGTGCTCGCGTGCACCGATTTCCCGACCTGCAACGGCCAGTGGATTCCGCCGATGGATTTCCGGCACGGCTTCCACCTGTGGCGCGCGCTCGGCATGACGAGCGACGGTGACGCGATCACGCAGGACGCGCTGGTCGCGATCCACTGGACGCACCGCACGTTCGCGTTCGTCGTCGTCGCGTACCTCGTCGCGTTCGCGCTGAAGATGCGCCGCTTCGAATCGCTGCGGCGACCCGCGAACGGCGTGCTGCTGGTGGTCGTGCTGCAGTTCGTGACGGGCTTGACGAATATCGTATTGCAGTGGCCTTTGCCGGTCGCGGTGGCCCATAACGGCGGCGCCGCGATCCTGCTGCTGCTCGTCGTCATGTTAAACTTTCGCATCCTTTCAAGCCGCCCTGGCCGTGTCGCGCTGCCTGCGCGCGATGCCGCGCCGGCGTGACCGTTCCCATGCAAAGCACCCTTTCCCATTCGCCCGGTAGCCGGTTTTCCCAGTACATGGCGCTGACGAAGCCGCGGGTCACGCAGCTTGCAGTGTTCTGCGCGGTGATCGGCATGTTCCTCGCGACGCCGGGCATGGTGCCGTGGCGGGTGCTGGTCGGCGGCACCGTCGGCATCTGGCTGCTGGCGGGCGCGGCGTTCGCGATCAACTGTCTCGTCGAGCAGAAGATCGACGCGATGATGCGCCGCACCGCATGGCGTCCGTCCGCGCGCGGCGAGATCACGACCGTGCAGATCCTGCTGTTCTCGGGCGTGCTCGGCAGCGTCGGCGCGTGGACGCTCTACACGTTCACAAACCCGCTGACGATGTGGCTGACGATCGCGACCTTCGTCGGCTACGCGGTGATCTACACGCTGCTGCTGAAGCCAATGACGCCGCAGAACATCGTGATCGGCGGTGCGTCCGGCGCGATGCCGCCGGCGCTCGGCTGGGCCGCGGTGACGGGCGCGGTGCCCGGCGATGCATGGATCCTCGTGCTGATCATCTTCGTATGGACGCCGCCGCATTTCTGGGTGCTCGCGCTGTACCGCCGCAAGGATTACGAGAACGCGGGGCTGCCGATGCTGCCTGTTACGCACGGCGAGAAATTCACGCGGCTGCACATCCTGCTGTATACGGTGATCCTGTTCGCGGTCACGATGATGCCGTTCATCTCGGGGATGAGCGGCGCCGTCTACCTGACGAGCGCCGTGCTGCTCGGCGCGGTGTTCCTCGCGTATGCGTGGAAGATCTACCGCGAATACTCCGACGACCTCGCCCGCAAGGCCTTCCGCTACTCGATCGTCTATCTGTCGCTGCTGTTCGCGGCGCTGCTCGTCGATCACTATGCACGCCCGCTGCTCGGCGTGTAACCGCACGGTTTGAACGCAATGCTCCATTCATGGTTCGGGCGCCGCGCGCGCCAAGGCTGGCTGCTCGCATGCGCGCTGGCGCTCGCGTCGCTGCTCGCGGCGTGTGACGACGCGCCGAAATTCCAGAATCTCGACATCACCGGCAACACGCAGTTCGGCAGCGACTTCGCGCTGCCCGACACGACCGGCAAGGTGCGCACGCTCGCGGACTTCAAGGGCAAGGCGGTCGTGATGTTCTTCGGCTACACGCATTGCCCGGACGTCTGCCCGACGACGATGGCCGAGCTGTCCGAGGCGCTCAAGCAGCTCGGGCCGGATGCCGCGAAGCGCGTGCAGGTGCTGTTCGTGACCATCGACCCGGAGCGCGACACGCCCGCGCTGCTCGGCCAGTATGTGCCGGCGTTCGATCCGTCGTTCATCGGCCTGCGCGCGGCGGACGACGCGCAGCTGAAGAAGGTCACGAAGGATTTCCGCGTCTATTACGCGAAAGTGCAGGGCAAGACGCCCGGCAGCTACACGATGGACCACACCGCCGCGAGCTATGTGTTCGATACGAACGGCAAGCTGCGCCTCTTCGTGCGCGACGGCCAGGGCCCCGGCCCGTGGGTGCATGACCTGAAACTGCTGCTCGGCTGAGCGACGCCGGCAGCCACACCGCGCGCGTTACGGCAGCGCGGGCAGGTTCAGGCCCGGCGCGGCGCGCGTCATCCGGAACTCGGTCACGCGGTAGGTCGCAAGGCCTTCCGTGACGAACGGGTCGGTCTGCAGGATCGCTTCCAGTTCGTCGCGGTCGATGCGGGCCGCGAGGATCACGCCGCCGTCACGCGGCACCTTCGGTCCCGTCGCGATGAAGATCCCCTTGTCGAGCAGCGGCTGCAGATACGCGCGATGGCGTTCGAGCGCGTCGTCGATGCGCTCGAGCGACGTGGTGTAGTGAATGTCGATGACGTACATGACTGGCCTCGGTAAGTCGCCGGGGCGCGATGCGCCGGCAAGGCGATCTTGTAGCACAGCCTGCTTGCGCTGTCGCGCCGCCGCAGCGGATCGTGCACGGCACGGGGGCGCCGGAGCCGGTCGCGCGCCCGGCACCTGCGTGCTTCCCGCATACCCATATGAGCGGGATGTATTTCACATCCTGCCTATCCTGTGACACCATTTGCCCCTTTCCTGCGAGCCGGGACATACCCGTATCGCGCCCCTTTTTTCAGTTAGCAAGAAAGCGAGAAACAGATGAAGCGTCGCAGTCTCCTGAAGGTGTTTTCCGTGCTGGCAACCGGCGCTGCGCTGACGATGTCGGCGGGCGTGCACGCCGAGGACAAGGTGATCAAGGTCGGCACGGTGTCCGGCCCGGACGCGGAAGTCTGGCAGGTCGTGCAGAAGGTCGCGAAGGAGAAGGAAGGCCTGAACGTGAAGGTGATCGAGTTCAACGACTACGTGCAGCCGAACGCGGCGCTCGACGCGGGCGACCTCGACGCGAACAGCTTCCAGCACCAGCCCTACCTCGACAGCCAGGTAAAGCAGCGCGGCTACAAGCTCGTCAGCGCGGGCCTGACCTACATCTCGCCGATGGGCATCTACTCGAAGAAGATCAAGGCGCTGAAGGATCTGCAGCAAGGCGCGAAGCTCGCGGTGCCGAACGATCCGTCGAACGAGAACCGTGCGCTGCTGCTGCTGCAGACGCAAGGCCTGATCAAGCTGAAGGCCGGCGCCGGCACGGGCGGCAATAACGCAACCGTGCTCGACATCGCCGACAACCCGAAGAAGCTGAAGATCTCCGAGCTCGACGCCGCGCAACTGCCGCGCGTGCTGTCGGACGTCGATGCGGCCGTGGTCAACACGAACTACGCGATCGCCGCGAACCTGCAGCCGACCAAGGACGCGCTCGCGCTCGAGGCGCTGACGAGCCCGTACGCGAACCTGATCGCGGTGCGCGCGAAGGACAAGGATCAGCCCTGGGTGAAGAAGCTGGTCAAGGCGTACCAGTCGCCGGAAGTGAAGGAATTCATCAAGAAGCAGTTCAAGGGCGCGATGGTCGCGTCGTTCTGAACGCCGAACGCCGTGCACCGGCGGCTGGACCGCTGACACGCAAGGGCCTGCATCGCGCAGGCCCTTTTTCATTGGTGCGCGCGGCGGCCCGCGCGCGCCGTATATGCAGCAGGGGCGTGTAAGTCCGGAGTCAGGCGGTAGTCTGCGGAAATGGTATCCTCGTGCGGTTCGCCGCCGCGCACCGATCCGGTGTGACGTGACGGCCGGGCCGCCGCCGCGATGACGCGGGCTGCGCGACCGGGCCGATGTGCGAAGCCCATCATCCAGAACCGACAATACGGGGGAGACTCACCGATGAAGCAATTGAAGACATTCGCGATCCGTTCGATCACGGCCGGCGTTGCCGCGCTCGCGCTGGCCGGCGCCGCGCACGCGCAGACCGTCAAGGTGCTGTCGATCGTCGATCACCCGGCGCTCGACGCGATCCGCGACGGCGTGCGCGCCGAACTGAAGGCCGAAGGCTACGGCGACGACAAGCTCAAGTGGGAATACCAGAGCGCGCAGGGCAACACGGGCACGGCCGCGCAGATCGCGCGCAAGTTCATTGGCGACCAGCCCGACGTGATCGTCGCGATCGCGACGCCGGCCGCGCAGGCGGTCGTCGCGTCGACGAAGAGCGTGCCGGTCGTCTACTCGGGCGTGACCGACCCGGTCGCCGCGCAGCTCGTGAAGGGCTGGGGCCCGACGGGCACCAACGTGACGGGCGTGTCCGACAAGCTGCCGCTCGATCGCCAGGTCGCGCTGATCAAGCGCGTGGTGCCGAATGCGAAGACGGTCGGCATGGTCTACAACCCGGGCGAAGCGAATTCGGTCGTCGTCGTGAAGGAGCTCAAGGAGATCCTCGCGAAGCAGGGGATGACGCTCAAGGAAGCCGCCGCACCGCGCACCGTCGACATCGGCCCGGCCGCAAAGAGCCTGATCGGCAAGGTCGACGTGATCTACACGAACACCGACAACAACGTCGTGTCTGCGTACGAAGCGCTCGTGAAGGTCGCGAACGAAGCGAAGATCCCGCTCGTCGCGGGCGATACCGACAGCGTGAAGCGCGGCGGCATCGCGGCGCTCGGCATCAACTACGGCGACCTCGGCCGCCAGACCGGCAAGGTCGTCGCGCGCATCCTGAAGGGCGAGAAGCCGGGTGCGATCGCGTCGGAGACGAGCAGCAACCTCGAGCTGTTCGTGAACACGGGGGCGGCATCGAAGCAGGGCGTGACGCTGTCGCAGGATCTCGTCAAGGACGCGAAGACGGTCATCAAATAAGCCGCTGCCGGCTGAACGCCGGGCTCGAAGGCCCCGACCGGGCCTGAACGAAACCGCTGGACGGGCGGCCCTTACCGGGGCCGCCCGTTCGCTTCGCCCGGCCGCATCCGTCCGGCCGGGAAGCAACAGGATTTCCCCACCATGTCTCTGTTCTCTTTGCTGGGCGCACTGGAGATCGGCCTGATCTTCAGCCTCGTCGCGCTCGGGGTGCTGATCTCGTTCCGCATCCTCAATTTTCCCGACCTGACCGTCGACGGCAGCTTTCCGCTCGGCGGCGCGGTGGCCGCGACGCTGATCTCGGCCGGCTTCGACCCGTTCGCGGCGACCGGCTTCGCGATCGTCGCGGGCGCCGCGGCCGGCTTCGTCACCGGCTGGCTCAACGTGCGCCTGAAGATCATGGATCTGCTCGCCAGCATCCTGATGATGATCGCGCTCTATTCGGTGAACCTGCGGATCATGGGCCGGCCGAACGTGCCGCTGATCACCGAGCCGACGATCTTCACGATGCTGCAGCCGGCCTGGCTGCCCGACTACGTGCTGCGTCCGGCGCTGCTCGCGATCGTCGTCGTGGTCGCGAAGCTCGGCCTCGACTGGTTCTTCTCGTCGCAGCTCGGCCTCGCGATGCGCGCGACCGGCGCGAACCCGCGGATGGCGCGCGCGCAGGGCATCGCGACCGGCCGCGCGACGCTCGCCGGGATGGCGCTGTCGAACGCGCTCGTCGCGCTCGCAGGCGCCCTGTTCGCACAGACGCAGGGCGGCGCGGACATCTCGATGGGGATCGGCACGATCGTGATCGGGCTGGCCGCGGTGATCATCGGCGAGACGCTGCTGCCCGCGCGCCGGCTCGTGCTGACGACGCTCGCGGTCGTGCTCGGCGCGATCGTCTACCGCTTCTTCATCGCGCTCGCGCTGAACAGCGAATTCATCGGCCTGAAGGCGCAGGACCTGAACCTCGTGACGGCCGCGCTCGTCACGATCGCGCTGGTGTTGCCGGCGACGCGCAAGAAGCTGTTCGCGCGCAAGAACGGAGGGGCATGACATGCTGTCCGCACAAGACCTGAAACTCACGTTCAATCCCGGCACGCCGATCGAGACGCGTGCGCTGCGCGGGCTGTCGCTCGACATTCCGGACGGCCAGTTCGTCGCGGTGATCGGTTCGAACGGCGCGGGCAAGTCGACCTTCCTCAACGCGATCAGCGGCGACCAGGCGGTCGACTCGGGCCGCATCGCGATCGACGGCACGGACGTCACGCGCAAGGCTGCGTGGGACCGCGCGCATCTCGTCGCCCGGGTGTTCCAGGACCCGATGGCCGGCACCTGCGAGGCGCTGACGATCGAGGAGAACATGGCGCTCGCGATGGCGCGTGGCGGGCGGCGCGGCTTCAAGGCCGCGCTCGATCGGCCGTCGCGCGAGCTGTTCCGCGACAAGCTGCGGCTGCTCAATCTCGGCCTCGAAAACCGGCTGACCGACCGGATCGGGCTCTTGTCCGGCGGCCAGCGGCAGGCCGTGAGCCTGTTGATGGCGTCGCTGCGGCCGTCGCGGATCCTGCTGCTCGACGAGCATACGGCCGCGCTCGACCCGAAGACGGCCGCGTTCGTGCTCGAGCTGACCGCGCGGATCGTCGCCGAAAGCAAGCTGACGACGATGATGGTCACGCACAGCATGCGGCAGGCGCTCGACTACGGCGACCGCACGGTGATGCTGCACCAGGGGCAGGTCGTGCTCGACGTGTCGGGCAACGAACGCAAGGGGCTCGACGTGCCGGACCTGCTGCAGATGTTCGAGAAGGTGCGGCACGAGCAGCTCGACGACGACGCGCTGCTGCTGGGCTGACGCGTAGCCGCGGGCCGGCCGGTGCCGTCAGGCGTGGATGCGGGCCGGACGGATATCCGCGGGGTGTTCGGGTGGCGCGGCGGGCGATACGCTCGATACTGTCGCGTCGCATACTGACGAGTATCCCGGCTTTCCCGCGCCTTATTGCTGGCTTCGAAATGACCTCATCGGGACAGGGTAGCGGGACAGGGTTCGACTTTTATCTCGAACCGCTCCCCACGCCATCCAACCGCACCTGTATCAATTCCAGCAATGCCCGAACCCGCGCAGTCACCGAATGCCGGTGGCTGTACGCGCCCAGCAATTGCAGTGGTGCAGGGCACAGATCCAGCGGCACTTCCACCAACCGGCCCGCTGCAAGATCTTCCTGGATTGGATAGGCCGCCACGATCGCGAACCCGATGCCTTGCCGCGCGCCCGCCACTGCCAGTTCTCCGCTGTTGACGCGGTAGCGGCTGCGTACCGGCACCTTGATGATTTCGCCCGTGGCGTCCTGAAACTGCCAGGGCTGGCCTTTCAGCGCGCTCAGCGTGGTGATGCAGGGCAGGGACTTGAGTTCGCGCACTTGGCGCGGCATTCCAGTCCTGGCCAGCAGGGCGGGCGCTGCGACCACGACGCTGGGCAGCGTGGCGAGTTCACGGGTGATGAGGGTGCTGTCGTCCTGACGGCCACGATGGAAGACGATGGAGAGGTCCACGTCTTCCCGGAGCGCTTCCAGACCGGTCAGGCGCGTGTCGCATTCCAGTTCCACGCCGGGGTGGAGGCTACAGAATTCGGCCAGGATCGGGGCGAGCAGCCTTGGCGCTTCGCCGGGCATGCACATTTTCAGGGGGCCGCGCAGTTCGCGTTGCACCGCGCCGAGTTCTTCTTCGGTGGAGAGCAACGCGTCGAGCAGGGGTTTCGCGCGTTCGTAAAGCAGCCTGCCGGCTTCTGTCATGCGCAGGTGGCGGGTGCTGCGTTCCAGCAAGCGGACGCCCAGCCGGCGTTCCAGCGACGCGACGTGGCGGCTGACGTTGGATGACGGAAGGGCCAGCAGGCGCGCCGCGCCGGCAAAGCTCTGTTCGTCGACGACCGCCGCGTAGACGCGGACGGCATTCAAGTCGAGTGCGTCGCGCATGATTATCCCGTTTCAGGTATGAAACCAGCCCATTTTCACATGCTAGTTCTCTAAATTGGTGGAATCTAAGATGCCTTGTCGTCTGATGGGCCGCCGCCGGCGGTGCGTCAGCGCGGCGTGGACAGGAGAACTTCGGCGTGGAAATCGGAATACTTGGCGGCGGCATCGCGGGCCTGAGCGTGGCGCTTGCGTTGCGCAAGCAGGGGTACAGTCCCCGGGTATATGAGCGCCGGGCAGAGCCGGCGACCATGGGCGCTGGCGTGACGCTCTGGCCCAATGCCGGCTTTGTGCTGGAGGAACTCGGGCTGCTGCGAGACATCGCCGCAGTTGGCGGCCGGCCGGTGACCATGCGCCGTCAGGATGCTGCGGGCAATTCGTTGGGGGGCATCGATATCGCATTGCTGGACCAGATGATGGGATATCCGACCCATACGATACTGCGCCGGGATTTGCAGGCGGTGCTGCTGGACCATGTGATGCAGGCCGGGATCCAGGTGGAATTCGGGCATCGGGCGGTGGCGATCGACCTGGAGGCTGGCGGCAAGGCCGTGGCGCAGTTCGAGAACGGGGTGAGCATCCGTCCGGACCTGCTTATCGGCGCCGACGGCCGCATGAATTCGGTGGCACGCGGGTTTGTCGCGGGGGACAACACGCCGATTTATCAGGGCTTCGTGAACTGGATCGGCGTGGCGCAGGGGCGGAGCGCGCTGGTAGACGATATCGCGATTCAGGATTATTGGGGTTCGGGCGAGCGCTTCGGTTGCGTGGCGGTTCGGAATGAGCTGGTCTATTGGGCAGCGGCGCAGGCGCGGCCATTGCTTGGGGCAGAGCCCGCAGCGGATAGGCGCAAGGAGGTTGAGGATCTGTTCGCGGGATGGCCGGAGCCTGTCGCCCGCCTCATCCGGGCGACGCCAGCGCACGCGATCCGACTGATTGCCGTGCATGACCTGGAGCCGTTGCACACATGGAGCCGGGCGAATGTGCTGCTGGTGGGGGATGCGGCGCACGCGCCGTTGCCGACGTCGGGGCAGGGCGCTTGCCAGGCGCTGGAAGACGCGTGGCATTTGGCCCGGTGTCTGGGCGGGGCAGACGGTGGTCTGGACGAGGTCTTCCTGCGCTTCGCGAAGATCCGCGGCCCGAAGACCGCGAAGCTGGCCGAGCAGGGCCGGGTCTTCGCGCGCGGGCTGTTCGCCACGGATCCTGAAACCTGCCGCATCCGCAACGAGCGCGCCAAGGCGGCCGATCCGTTGCGTGACGTGCAGGCCTTGGCGGCAGGATGGGCGCAGGGCTTGCCAATGCCCGGCTGCGCGGACGGCACGCCAGTGGACGGCGCCGGCTTCGGCAGCCTGTACCGCATCTGAATCACCGTGCCGGACTAAACACAGGGGGGGTGTCTCCAGTCGCGAGACGCGTCACCGTGAACCTTGTCCCACGCCTGCTGCCCGCCGCGCCAAAACGCCGGGGCCAGCAGCAGGTTGAGCTTGCTTTGAGCAATCTCGGAATCATGCGCTAGAATGACTGTATATTTATACAGTATTCAGTGAGTGCTTCCCGTGACCTGCACCGTTGCCTACCCCCAGCCGATACGCCCCGCCAATGAACGTGCGCGTTCCATCGAGACGGTTCTCGACTCGACCATGCATCCCGGCTTGGGGGGAACAACGCTCTGGCGCGGCTCGCAGCTGGCGCGCGGCGGTCCGCGCACGATCGAGACCGGTTTTGCGGCGCTGTCGGCCGAGCTGCCGGGCGGCGGCTGGCCGGTCGGCGGCCTCGTCGAGCTGCTGGCCGCGCAG
>NZ_JAAGPL010000176.1:0-17600 GCF_017104785.1 Burkholderia sp. Ac-20353
TAACGCCTGGACGGCGAGCGCGGCGAACAGCGCGAGTACCCAGCCAACCCCGTACACGCCGACGATTGCCGCGTAGCCCGCGAACGGGCCGTCGACCTGCGGATAGCCGCTCGCGAGCCACGGAAAGCCGGTAAACACGGTGCCGCGCAGCCATTCGCCGAGCGCCCACGCGCTCGCGAATGCGAACGCGCCGTGCCAGGTCGGCGCGAATGGCCGCGGGTCGGGCTCGCGCCGGTGCCACGCATGGCCCGCGCAGAACGACCACAGCCCGGCCGAAAACGCCGGGTACAGCGACAGGTACAGCGAAAACAGCACGAGCGCGCCGCCGGCGATCGGTGCGGCCATCTCTCCGTACACATGCATGCTGATGTAGAGCCACCAAATGCCGGAGATGAAGTTGCCGAAGCCGAACGCGCCGCCCGTCAGTGCCGCGCTCTTCCAGCTTGCGGTGCGCGTGAGCTGCGCGAAAAACCAGACGAATACGACGAGCTGCAGCCAGCCGCCATGCGGCGTCGGCGCAAAGGAGAGGGTATTGGCTGCGCCGGCGAGCAGCGCGGCCGGGTAGTGCCAGCGCGGCAGCGTGCGGCCGGGCGCCGGCGCGAGGAGCCCGCCTGCCGGGCGGGACGGGATCGGATCGTCCATGTGAAGCGAAAGTGGGCGAAGCGGTTAAAAGGGACGCTGCAGGGGGCGCCCCGGGGGACGCCCGGGAAGACGCCCGGGGGGACGCCGCCGGGCAGCGTGGCGCTCAGTCCTCGTGCGATGTCTCGGCCCGGCGGCTCGCGAGCGGGTTGCGGCGCACGAGCAGCACGTGGACCTGGCGTGCGTCACCGCGCTGGATCTCGAATACGAGGTTGCCGAGCTGCAGCTTCTCACCGCGATGCGGGACGCGCCCGAAATGGTGCGTGATCAGGCCGCCGATCGTGTCGACTTCGTCGTCGGAGAAATCGGTGCCGAACGTCTCGTTGAACTGTTCGATCTCCGTCAGCGCGCGTACGCGATAGCGGCCGTCGGGTGCGGCGATGATGTTGCCGGCTTCCTCGTCGAAATCGTATTCGTCCTCGATGTCGCCGACGATCTGCTCGAGCACGTCCTCGATCGTGATCAGGCCCGCGACGCCGCCGTATTCGTCGACGACGATCGCGAGGTGGTTGCGGTTGACCCGGAAGTCGTGCAGCAGCACGTTCAGGCGCTTCGATTCCGGGATGAACACGGCCGGACGCAGCATCCCGCGCACGTCGAATTCCTCTTCCGCGTAGAAGCGCAGCAGGTCCTTCGCGAGCAGCACGCCGATCACGTTGTCACGGTTGTCCTCGTAGACGGGGTAGCGCGAGTGCGCCTTCTCGAGCACGAACGGGATGAAATCCTCGGGCTTGTCGGCGATGTTGATCGCGTCCATCTGCGCGCGCGGCACCATGATGTCGCGGGCGCACAGGTCGGACACCTGGAACACGCCCTCGATCATCGACAGCGAATCCGCGTCGATCAGGTTGCGTTCGTGCGCGTCCTGGAGGATTTCCAGCAGCTCGCCGCGAGATTCAGGCTCGGGCGAAATGAAGTCGGTCAGGCGCTCGAGCAGCGAGCGCTTTTCATGGGGTTTGTCGTTTGACTTTCGACTGGGATACGAATCGTTCATGGTGGTGCGCCCGGTTCACGTCGGGGCGCGCTGTCACGGAGTTGGCAAGGATACACCAAGGGCATGGCGCGACCGTGTCACCCCGGCCGGACGGCCGGGACGGGCGGCCGCGCAGGCCCCGCCTGGGGACGGACGGGCGAGGGCGCCACGCCGTCCTTCGGTTTCCATCCTATCTCAGAAAGGCGCGCCGGGGCAGCAGCGGACAAAATCCGGGGCTGGCTGCCGCGCCGTTCGTGGCGGCACCCCATCACCGGCAGCGCGCGAGCAGCGCTTCCAGTGCGCGATCGGGGATGCCGCTCGCGCGCAGCGCGTCGACGGTGCGGCTCACGTAGTCGAGCGTCGTGCCGTAGCGCCCGCTCGCGCAGCCGAATACTTCCTTCACGACGGGATCGGGCAGCTTGCCCGTATAGGTCGGTACGTCGCGGCGCATCACGAAGGCCAGCGCGTTCACGCGTTCACCGTTCTCGAGCGCGCATGGCAGCCACGCGGGCCGGTACGAGCCCATCGGCATTTCGCGTTTCCACAGCGTCTCGAGGTGCGGCTGCGCGGTCGGGCCCGCGAGCCGGAACGCGATGCCGCTGCACGAGCCGCCGCGATCGAGCGCCAGCACGAGGCCCGGCTGTTCCGGCGTGCCGCGGTTTACGCGCGACCACAGATAGAGGCCGCGGTGGTAGCCGTGCACCTTGCCGCGCACCGCATCGACGGTCGGCAGGCCGGGGTTCCAGATCAGCGACCCATAGCCGAACAGCCACAGGTCCCGATGTCCGTCCCAGTCGCGCATCGTGTGCGCGAGCGACGCCGCGAGCTCGTCTTCCGTCAGGAGCCGCCCTTCGCCGATCGACGGCGGGTACGCGGGCGGGAGCGTGGCGGCGTTGCGCATCGGGGGCAGACCGGCTTACTGGTAGGGGTTCGGGAAGCCCAGTTTGGCGAGGATGTCGATTTCGAGCGCTTCCATCTCGGCGGCATCCTCGTCGCTCGTCTCGTGGTCGTAGCCCTGTGCGTGCAGCGCGCCGTGCACGAGCAGGTGCGCGTAGTGCGCGACGAGCGGCTTGCCCTGTTCCTGCGCCTCGCGCTCGACGACCGGGCAGCACAGCACGAGGTCGCCGATCACGGTGCCGTCCGGCGTGTCGTCGTACGCGAAGGTCAGCACGTTGGTCGGGTAGTCCTTGTGGCGATAGCTGTCGTTCAGCGTGCGGCCTTCTTCGTCGCCGACGAAGCGCACGGTCAGCTGTGCGTCGGCGAACAGCGCGGGCGTGATCCATTCGGCGATCAGCTTGCGCTTCGGCAGCGCCTTGCGCAGATCGCTGCCGATCTCGTCGCCGTATTGCACGGTCAGGTCGAGCTCGGGTTCGCGGATCGCGTCGTCGTCGAGGCCGACATCGACGCCAACGTCACGCGGCGCGGGTTCCGCGCCGACGTGCAGCGTGATGCTGTCGTAGTGCTCGGGCTGCAGCGCGAGCTTCGCGCGCATCGACGGATCGGCGTGCTGCGCGACGATCGCGACCGCGGCTTCGCCGGAGCTGCCCGACAGGTCGAACATCAGGCTGCGGCCATCGGCAAAGTCGATCCGCAGCCCCTGCGCATCGACGGACTTGACCTTGCCCTTCGCATCGAACAGCGAAAGACGGAGCGTTTCGGGCGTCGCCTTGTCGGCGCGGGCGGACTTGCGGGAGCGGGACGATTTCATGACGCGGCAGGCAATTGGAACGCGTTGAGCATACACCAAACGGCCGATCCCACCCGAATTCGGCGCTGCGCCACCACGCCCGCAACCACGCCCGCAACCACGCCCGCAACCACGCCCGCAACCACGCCCGCCGCGCGGCCGAAAAAAAGCCCGGCGCGCCGTCGGGCGGGCCGGGCCGGGCCGACGCCGGACGGCGTCAGGCGTCCTGGTGCTGCGCGTGGAACTCGTCGTACGCCTCGACGATCCGCGCGACGAGCGGGTGCCGGACCACGTCGGCGCTCGTGAAGCGCGTGAGCGCGATCCCGCGCACGCCGCCGAGCACCTGCTGCGCCTCGATCAGGCCGCTTTTCTGCGCGCGCGGCAGGTCGACCTGGCTCGTGTCGCCGGTGACGACCGCCTTCGAGCCGAAGCCGATCCGCGTGAGGAACATCTTCATCTGCTCGGGCGTCGTGTTCTGCGCCTCGTCGAGGATGATGAACGCGTGGTTCAGCGTGCGGCCGCGCATATACGCGAGCGGCGCGATCTCGATCATCTGGCGCTCGAACATCTTCGCGGTCTTGTCGAAGCCGAGCAGGTCGTACAGCGCGTCGTACAGCGGCCGCAGGTACGGATCGACCTTCTGCGCGAGATCGCCCGGCAGGAAGCCGAGCCGCTCGCCGGCCTCGACGGCCGGGCGCGTCAGCACGATGCGCTTGACCTGGTCGCGCTCGAGCGCGTCGACCGCGCACGCGACCGCGAGATAGGTCTTGCCGGTGCCAGCCGGGCCGATCCCGAACGTGATGTCGTGCGACAGGATCTGCTTCAGGTATTCGCGCTGCGCGGGCGTGCGGCCGCGCAGGTCCGCGCGGCGCGTGTACAGCTTCGGCGCGGGCTCCTCGAGTTCCTCGTCGTCGACGCGCATCACCGGCTCGTCGAACGGATGGTCGGGGTCGCCGCGGAACCGCACGTCGAGCGTGTTTTCGACGCGGCCGTTGCCGCCCGTGTGACGTACCTCGACGAGCGCGAGCTGGATGTCGTCGACCGACAGCGGATCGCGCGCGCGGTTGTAGAAATTTTCGAGCGCGGTGAGCGCGAGCTTCGCGCCGCGTCCGCGAATCGAGATCCGGTGGCCGCGCCGCTGCATCGTGACGTCGAGCGCCTGTTCAATCTGCCGCAGGTTCTCGTCGAGCGGGCCGCAGAGATTCGCGAGGCGCGCGTTGTCGTCGCGCGGCGCGGTGAATTCCAGTGTCTGGGTGGTCTTCAAAGTGGCGTCGGGCTCCTAATGGAACATCAATGCGGGAACTTCAGTACGGGAACATCAGTGCGTGGCCGTGCTCGCGTCGTCGTGCGCGAGCACGAGTTCGCCGCGCAGCGAGTGCGGATACGCGTGATTGATCTTCACGTCGATCATCTGGCCGATCAGGCGCGGGTGCGACGCGAGCGGCGCCGGGAAATTCACGACCCGGTTGTTCTCGGTGCGGCCCGCGAGCTCGTTCGGGTCCTTGCGCGACGGGCCTTCGACGAGGATCCGCTCGACCTTGCCGACCATCGACTGGCTGATGCGCGCGACGTTTTCCTCGATCGTCGCCTGCAGATGTTGCAGGCGTTTGAGCTTGACCTCGCGCGGCGTGTCGTCGTGCAGGTTCGCGGCCGGCGTGCCGGGGCGCGGGCTGTAGATGAACGAGAAGCTCGTGTCGTAGCTCATCTCGTGCACGAGCGCCATCGTCTTGTCGAAGTCGGCCTCGGTCTCGCCGGGGAAGCCGATGATGATGTCGGTCGACAGCGAAAGATCGGGACGGATCGCGCGCAGCTTGCGGATCACCGACTTGTACTCGAGCACCGTGTAGCCGCGCTTCATCGCCATCAGGATGCGGTCCGAGCCGTGCTGCACGGGCAGGTGCAGGTGGTTCACGAGCTTCGGCACCTTCGCGTACGTGTCGAGCAGGCGCTGCGTGAATTCCTTCGGGTGCGACGTCGTGTAGCGGATCCGCTCGATGCCGGGGATGTCGGCGACGTATTCGATCAGCGTCGCGAAATCGGCGATCTCGTGCGAGCCGGCGGTCAGCGCGCCGCGGTAGGCGTTCACGTTCTGGCCGAGCAGCGTGACTTCGCGCACGCCCTGGTCGGCGAGGCCGGCCACTTCGGTCAGCACGTCGTCGAGCGGGCGCGACACTTCATCGCCGCGCGTGTACGGCACCACGCAGTAGCTGCAGTACTTCGAGCAGCCTTCCATGATCGACACGAACGCGCTCGGGCCCTCGACGCGCGCGGGCGGCAGGTGGTCGAACTTCTCGATCTCGGGGAACGTGATGTCGACCTGCGCGCGGCCGCTCGCGCGGCGCTGGTCGATCATCTGCGGCAGCCGGTGCAGCGTCTGCGGGCCGAACACGAGGTCGACGTACGGTGCGCGCGACACGATCGATGCGCCTTCCTGGCTCGCGACGCAGCCGCCGACACCGATCAGCAGGTCCGGCTTCGCCTCCTTCAGCTCGCGCACGCGGCCGAGGTCGGAGAACACCTTCTCCTGCGCCTTCTCGCGCACCGAGCAGGTGTTGAACAGGATGATGTCCGCGTCTTCGGGAGAGTCGGTCTTTTCGAGGCCTTCGGCCGCATTCAGCACGTCCACCATCTTGTCCGAGTCGTACTCGTTCATCTGGCAGCCGAAGGTCTTTACGTAAACTTTCTTGGTCATGGGGATTCGCCGTTCGCAGTGGTTGACCTGGGGGCGTCGTCAAGAGTGAATCGGGACGGCCGTCGTCCGGGCCGCGCAGCGGACGCCGGGGCACGGGTACGCGCGCGGTGCACGCGAACAAAAAAGCCGTCGGGAAAGCTTTCCATTATAGCTTTTCGTGCCGCCCCGGGCGGCCATGCGCTTGCAGCTGCACGATAGCGGCAGCCGGGGTTCGGACCCCGGCGGCGCCACGCGACCGGGCTTCAACGGCACGCGTTCAGCAGGTCGTCGAGCTCCGCTTCCTCGCGCGCGAAGCGTTCGGCGAGGAAATCGAGCAGCACGCGTACGCGCGGCGCCATGTAGCGCTTGCTGTGATAGATCGCATGCAGCGGCGCCTCCTGGTGCCGCCAGTCGGGCAGCAGCACGCGCAGCCGGCCCGCGCGCACGTCGTCCGCGACATCCCAGATCGACTTCTGCACGATCCCGTGGCCGCGCAGCGCCCACTCGCGGGCGAGGCCGCCGTCGTTCGTCTCGAACGCGTTCGCGAGCGGCACCGTGTAGGTCTGCACGTCGTCGCCGCGCGTGAAGCGCCACGCGTTCAACGGCCCGGACGCGATCGTGATCACGATGCACGGAAAGCGGGCCAGATCCTGCGGATCGCTCGGCAGGCCATGCCGCGCGACGAGTGAGGGCGCCGCGCACAGCACGCGCCGGTTCGCGGCCAGCCGGCGGGCGATCAGCGCGCCGTCGGGTGGCGCGGCGAAGCGGATCGCGAGGTCGATCTCGTCCTGCCACAGGTTCGCCGGCGAGTCGGACGCCGTCAGCGAGAACGTCACGTCCGGATACGCGGCGGTGAATTCGTCGAGCCAGTCGAGCAGCTGGTTGCGGCCGAAATCGGACGTCGACGACAGCCGCACCTTGCCGCCGACGACGTTGCGGCCTTCCTGCAGCATCGCATCCGCATCGTCGAGCGCCTGCAGCGCCTGCCGGCAGCAGTTCAGGTACAGGCGGCCCTCGTCGGTGAGCCGCAGCTGCCGCGTCGAACGCTCGAACAGCCGGGTTGCGATCTTCGCCTCGAGCTTCGCGAGCCGCGCACTCGCGGCGGCCGGCGTCAGGTTCAGCTTGCGCCCGGCGGCCGTGAGGCTGCCGAGGTCCGCGGCTTCGACGAACAGCCGGATATCGCCCAGTCGGTCCATCCGATTTTCCAATAGCGTTTGAAAATGATTCAAATGCTACGCCAATTATCAAATTTCAGCGTATTCGGGACAATGCGCGCACCTTTCGCCGTGTCGTGCGGCGCGGCACATCCGCCCGCGCCCGCGCGCCGGCCGCTTCCGGAGATCATCATGCCCGTTCCGTTACTGGCGCTCGCGATCAGCGCGTTCGCCATCGGCACCACCGAATTCATCATCATGGGCCTGCTGCCCGAGGTGGCGCGCGACCTCGCGGTATCGCTGCCATCCGCCGGGTTGCTCGTGACCGGCTACGCGCTCGGCGTTGCCGTCGGCGCGCCGCTCTTCGCCGTGCTGACGAGCCGCATGCCGCGCAAGGCCGCGCTGCAGCTGCTGATGGGGATCTTCATCGTCGGCAACGTGCTGTGCGCGACCGCGTCCGGCTACGGGATGCTGATGGTCGCGCGTGTCGTCACGTCGTTCGCGCATGGCTCGTTCTTCGGGATCGGCGCGGTGGTCGCCGCGTCGCTCGTGCCGGTCGAGCGGCGCGCAAGCGCGATCGCGCTGATGTTCACGGGCCTCACGCTGTCGAACGTGCTCGGCGTGCCGTTCGGCACGTTCGTCGGGCAGTTGCTCGGCTGGCGCGCGTCGTTCTGGATCGTCGCGGCGTTCGGCGTCGCGTCGCTCGCGGGCATTGCCGCGCTGGTGCCGAACCGCCACGACAGCGGGCCGGTCGGGCTCGGTCACGAAGTGCGCGTGCTGAAGGAGCCGCAGGTGTGGCTCGCGCTGCTGATGACCGTGCTCGGCTTCGGCGGCGTGTTCGTCGTGTTCACCTATATCGCGCCGATTCTCGAAAGCGTGTCCGGCTTCTCGCCGCGTGCGGTCGCGCTGATCCTCGTGCTGTTCGGCGCGGGGCTCACGATCGGCAACACGCTCGGCGGCAAGCTTGCCGACCGCGCGCTGATGCCGTCGCTGATGGCGATCCTCGTCGCGCTGATCGCGGTGATGGCCGTGTTCGCGAAGACGAGCCACCAGCCGGTCGCGGCCGCCGTCACCGTGTTCGTGTGGGGGATCGCCGCGTTCGCGACGGTGCCGCCGCTGCAGGCGCGCGTCGTCGAGAAGGCCGCGAGCGCGCCGCATCTCGCGTCGACGCTGAACATCGGCGCGTTCAACGTCGGCAACGCGGGCGGCGCGTGGCTCGGCGGTCTCGCGCTCGACCACGGCTTCGCGCTCGATGCGCTGCCGTGGGTTGCGGTGGCGGTGAGCTTTGCGGCGCTCGTCGTCACGTGGCTCGCGGCGCGGCTCGACGCGCGCGATCCGGCGCGGCGTGGCGCTGCGCCGGCGCAATAGCGCGGGAACGGGCCGTGGAAGGACGCATTCCTCCGCGATGCTGATAACGGTGTGAAGATAACTTCGTTTGCCCGTGCGAGACCGGGTGATAGCGTCTCGGTATGCGCTTCGATCGATGCGCAAGCCGATGTCCATCCGGCTTATCCCATTCGCAGGGCTGCCCGGCAGCCCGGAGGCAACGCAATGCATTCCACCCTGGCGCTCGTGCGCGATGTGTCTTCCGTCGGGTCCGGCGACACCGCCGATCTCCGGACGCTGGCGTCGTTCGACGTCCTCGAGCAGGTCGTCGGTGTCAATCTCGCGCGGCTGCGCGCCGAGCGGCAACTGTCGCTCGACGCGCTCGCACGGCTGTCGGGCGTGTCGCGCGCGATGCTCGCGCAGATCGAATCCGCGCGCAGCGTGCCGTCGATCAAGGTGCTGTGCAAGATCGCCGCCGCGCTGAAGGTGTCGGTCGCCGCGTTCCTGCGCCGCCACGCGGTGAACGGCTTCGAGCATCTCGCCGCCGACCGCGCAGCGCGCGTCGTCAGCTCGAACGGCCGCTTCTCGGCACGCGCGCTCTATCCGGAAGGCGAGCCCGCCGCGGCCGAGTTCCATGAGCTGCGGATCGCGCCGCTGCATACCGAGCCCGGTGCGCGCCGCGCGCCGGGCACGACGGTCAATCTCGTCGTCAGCGAAGGCACGCTCGAGGTGAGCGTGCACGACCGCCGCCAGTTGCTCGCGACGGGCGACGCGATCGTGTTCGACGCCGACCAGCCTTACAGCCTGCGCAATCCGGGCGACAGCGAGGTGCGTGCGTTCCGCGTGACGGTGAGCCCCGAGGTGCCGCCGCGCTGGCGCGTGGCGGAAGCGGCGCGCGTGGCTGGCTAGTGCTTTGCGCAGCGCGCAAGTGCGGCCGGCCAGTCCGTTCGGACGATGTTTTTAGACGGGGTCGTCAGTAAGGTTATCGATACCGTTCGCTGCATCGCGCGTGCAGCTGTTGTATGCTTTGCCCGCCGGAAATGGGTAGACCCCAGCCGGCAATCAGTGCGTCTTCAGGGCGGGGCGGAATTCCCCACCGGCGGTAGGCTGGCGTAAGCCGGCGAGCCCGCGAGCGCCCGCGCTTCAGCGCGGGGTCAGCAGATCTGGTCGAATGCCAGAGCCGACGGTCACAGTCCGGATGAGAGAAGATGTGCAGATAGTCATGTCCGTCAGGGCCGCTTCGCCGTGCGTGCGAAGCGGGTTGTCGTTCTGTCTGTTTGCAATGCCCTGAAACGTTTTTCGCCCATATCGTTTTGCGAGGAGCGTTTCACATGTCCTTCAAGTCCCCCGTTTCGTCTGCCAGTTTGTCCCCGGCTTTGTCCGATTCGTCGGCGCCCGCCGATGCCTTCGCCGATTTCCCGTTGCTCGATTCCGAACCGGTGCCGCCGCGCATCGCCGCCGCGCTCGACGCGTTGCGCGCGGGCCGTGCGGTCGTGTTGCAGGACGATCACGACCGCGAGAACGAGGCCGACCTGATCGTCGCCGCCGAGCGGATCACGCCGGAAACGATGGCGCTGCTGATCCGCGAATGCAGCGGGATCGTGTGCCTGTGCCTGACCGACGACAAGGTGCGCGCGCTCGCGCTGCCGCCGATGGTGCAGACCAACGAGAGCAGCAACGGCACCGCGTTCACCGTGTCGATCGAGGCGCGCGAAGGCGTGCATACGGGCGTGTCGGCGGCCGACCGCGTGACGACGATCCGCGCGGCGATCGCCGACGACGCGACGCCGCACGACATCGTCCGCCCCGGGCACGTGTTCCCGCTACGTGCGCAGCCGGGCGGCGTGCTCGCGCGCCGCGGCCACACCGAGGGGACCGTCGACCTGGCGATCCTCGCGGGGCTGAAGCCGGCCGGCGTGCTGTGCGAGCTGATGAATCCGGACGGCACGATGACGCGCGGCGACGACGTCGCGCGCTTCGCGCAACAGCATGGCCTGCCGATGCTGACGATCGCGGAGCTGGTCGAATTCCGCGAGGCGCTCGCTGCTGCGCGCGAGCGGTGCTGCGAGCCGGCGTAAGCCGGAGCGGGGCGGGCGCGTTCGCGCGCCCGACGCGTGACGTCGCGTGCGCGAACGCATACGCGACGTCGGCGGCCTGAACGGCCTGAACGGCCGTCAGGACTGCACGTCGCCGAACTCGCCGCGCATCCCGGCGGCGACGAGAGACGGCAGTTCGTCCATCTTCCGCATGATTCGCGTGATGCCCATCGCGCGCAGCGCGTCCGCGTAGTTGTCGGGGATGTGGCTCGCGCCGACGAACGCGATCGTCTTCATCCCGGCCGCGCGCGCGGCATTCAGGCCCGAGATGCTGTCCTCGACGACGATGCAGCGTTCGGGCGCGACGCCGAGCGTGCTTGCCGCGTGCAGGTACACGTCCGGGTAGGGCTTCGGCCGCGCGACCTGCTCGGCGCTGAACACGCGCTCGCCGAAGATCTCGGTGAGCGCCGCGCGCTTCAGCGAGCTGCGCACGCGCGCGAGGCGGCTGTTCGACACGACCGCCACGGGCAGGCTCACCTTCAGCAGCGCATCGCGCACGCCGGTGATCGGCGCGAGCGACTGCGCGAGACCGACCTCGATGTTGTGCTCGATCGTCTCGAGGAAGTTGTCGGGCATCGTGATGCCGTACTGCGATTCGAGCCCCTTGAGGAAGCGCGACGTCTGCTGGCCGAACGCGGTCTTCGCGGCGGCTTCGAAATCGATGTGCGGGAACGTGGCGGACAGCGTGTCGAGCAGTACACGGTCGGCAATGACTTCGCTGTCGACGAGTACGCCGTCGCAGTCGCAGATGAGGTGATCGAGCATGATGGTGAAGAAGCGGGGCGTCGGCGGCACCGACCTGGCGCCATGATACGTGCTTTAGCTTACGCGCCGCCAAACGTGCTGCCGAACGTGCCGAGCATCATGCTGCCGATCGCGCCTGCGAGCGCGAACGGCGGCCCGCCTGCGTGGCCCGCCGTCGCCGCTGCCGCGTTCAGACTTCGACCACGCGCCCCGTCTGCCACGACGTCATCGCCGCTTCGGCGAGTTCGAGTGCCGCGAGCCCGTCCTCGATCGTCGTCCTGACCGGCGAGCCGTCGCGCAGCGCGTCGACGAAGTGCGCGATTTCGGCCGCATACGCGTGCCGGTAGCGCTCGAGAAAGAACGGCTCCGGCACATCGGTCGCAATGCCGCCGGCCGACCACGCGGTGACCTCGGTCGGCCGCACGTTGCCGGCCTGCAGCATCCCGTTGCTGCCGAGCAGTTCGAAGCGCTGGTCGTAGCCGTACGCAGCCCGCCTTGACGTATTGATCTGGCACAGCAGCCCGCGCTTCGTGCGGATCGTGACGGCCGTCGAATCGATGTCGCCCGCTTCGCGCACGGCCGGATCGGTCAGGCAACTGCCGGTCGCGTGCAGCGTCTGCGCTTCGTCGCCGAGGATCCAGCGGAACACGTCGAAGTCGTGGATCAGCATGTCCTTGAAGATGCCGCCCGAGCTCCTGATGTAGTCGACGGGCGGCGCGCCCGGATCGCGGCTCGTGATGATCAGCATTTCGGGGGCGCCGATCTCGCCGCGCTCGACGCGCGCCTTCAGTGCCGCGAAGGTCGGATCGAAGCGGCGCTGGAAGCCGATCATGCAGGTGACGCCGTTGCGCCGGACGGCGTCCGCGCATTCGCGCGAGCGTGCGACCGTCAGGTCGATCGGCTTTTCGCAGAACACGGCCTTGCCGGCCTGCGCGGCCGCGACGATCAGGTCCGCATGCGTATTCGTGCTGGACGCGATCACGACCGCCTGCACGGCGGGATCGCCGAGTGCCCGCTCGACATCGACGGCCTCGGCGCCATGCGCGTGCGCGAGCGCCTGCGCGGACGGCGCATGCATGTCGACCACGTACCTGAGCCGCGCACCCGGCAGGCGCGCCAGGTTCGCCGCGTGAATCTTGCCGATTCGTCCCGCGCCGAACATCGCAAACTCGATCATTCTGTTCTCCTGTTGACTTCGTTTCTTGCGTGGCAGTTGCCGCGGCGGTGTCCGCCGCCGGGCCGTGCTTCCGGTCGCGCGGCCGGCAACGTCTGCCGAGCTGCGCGACCGGATCGGTTGTCAGCGCGCCGCCAGTTCGGTGCGCACGTAGTCGATGCTGGCCCGCAGCCGGTCCTCGATGTCCGTGGCTTCGGCGATTTCGCTCGCGAACGGCTCGAACGAGAACGCGCCGCGGTAGCCGCGCGCGAGCAGTTCGCGCAGTTGACGGATGTTGCCGAGCCGGTCGGCGCCGCCGACCAGCACGCGATGGCCGTCGCGCATCCGGTCGACCGGCAGGTCGCTTTCCTCGACGCCGGAGATGTGCACGAGGCCCGTCAGGTTCGGGAAGAAGATGTCCTCGCCCGACAGGTGATGGTGGAACGTGTCGTGCACGAGCCGGAACACCTGTTCGCCCGCCGCGTCGTAGATGCCCTTCACTGCATCGGACTTGCGGCGCAGCGCGCACTCCTCGAAGCCGAGCGGCTCGATGAAGCCGAGCAGGCCGCGCGCGTCGAGGATCGGTTTGAGTGCCTTCAGCGCCTTCACCAGATCCGCATGGCGGGTGTCCGCGCTGCGGGTGTCGCTGCGGCTGTTGGTCGGACACAGCACCAGCGCACGCGCGCCGCATTGCGCCGCGTAGTCGGCGAGCACGGTCGCCTCGTCCGCGCGCTCGCCGTTCCATTGCTCGAAGCGCTGCAGCGCATTGATCGTCAGGATCGTCAGGCCGCCCGCGTCGGCTGCCGCGCGCACGGCGTCGGCCGGCGTGCCGTCGTTGATCTCGACGCCGTCGAGATCGTTGCGGATCTCGATCGTGTCGACGCCGACGCGCCGGCACAGCGCGACGTACTGATCGAGCGGTATATGCGGCGCGCTCATCCGGTTCAGGGAAAAGTGGAAGGCTTGCGTCATCGTTCTGTCCTCTGGTGGGGGTGCGTGGTCCGAATCAGGTAGCGGTGCGCGCGGCGGCGTCGTCGGCCGGCTGCGCGGCGAGCGTGCGCCACGTATCGCGCAGCCATTGCGCGCACGCGACGTTGTTGTCGAAGATCGAGTAGCGCGCGCCGCCGCCGTAATCGGGAAACGGAATGAACTCGCAGCTGATCTGCTCGAGCCGTGGCGGCCGGCGGTGCGCATGCCATTGCAGCAGCTGGCGCAGCGCGTCTTTCCAGGTGCCGAGCGATGCCGCGTGCCATTCGCCGTGATAGGCACCCGGCGCGGGCGCGACGAACGGATACTGGATGCCGCGGCCCGGCCGGCCGTCCGGGCCGCGCATCCAGCGGTTCGCCGGATTGTTCGGGATCACGCTGCGCGCGTGCGCATGCCGCACCCAGCCGCGCGCGATCCAGTCCGCGTACACCGCAGCGGGCGACGCGGGGTCGAGCACGAGCCGACCGCTTTCGACCTGCTCGCGTATGCCCGATGCATCGAGTTCGGCACGATTGCCGATCTTGAACAGCAGGTGCGAGTGGTCGAGCGTGATCCGGAACGGCGCGCCGGCCTGTTCGACCTGCTGCGCGACGCGCGCGATGCGGGTGAAGTCCTCGCTCCACATGTCGACATGCACTTCGAGGCTCGGCAGGCAGCCGACCGGCTCGCCGCGCTCGTACGCGCGCAGGTAGAAATCGGCGACTTCGCCGTCCGACAGCGGATGGCCGTCCGCATGGCGTGCGTACAGCTGGCAGTTGAGCACGGTGCTGCCGAACCGCGCGCCCGCGTCGATGATCTCCGCGACATGCGCTTCGTCGCGGCCCGCGCACCAGATGCCGCCAATCACGCGGATCGGCAGCGCATGGCGCTCGACCAGCGCGAAACAGGGTGTGAGGTCCTCGCCCCGCGCCGGGTTCTTCTCGACGTAGTCGAATACGCTGGCGTCGGCGATCATCCGGAAGCGCTCGGCGGGCGTGGGCGGCGGCAAGCCGTCGTGTTCGAGCACGCCGTCGAGGTTCACGCCGATGAGTATCGGTTCAGCCATCGTTTCCTGTCCGTTGTTGTCGTGGATGGCTGCCAAATGTACGGACGCGCCCCGCGGACTGCATGACAAACAGTGACGAAAAATCGCCAATGCGATGGTCGATTTTTTCGTGATGGCCGTTCGGCGCGCGGCGGAGGCGCAGACCCGACCGCCGTCGGTGCGCAGGGGCGGCGGGGCGCGGGCGGCGCGAATGGCACGGTCTGCACGATCGGCACGAACGGCCGGCAACGCCGCGCGACTCAGGTCTGCAGGTAAGGGCTCATCCTGACGTTCGCCGAGCAGAACACGCGAAACTCGACCGGATCGCCCGGTGGCGGCTGCTCGACGATCCCGCATGCGTGCAGCACGTGCTGCAGCGCGGCGATCGCTTGTCCGTCCGGATCCTGGTCGATCGCGATGTCCATCGTGCCGGCCTCGATGTAGGTCCGGTGCAGATCGAGCATCTCGTGTCCGATCCAGACGACGCGGCCGGCCACGCCCTGCTTGCGCAACGCGGCCTCGACGCCGGCCGAGCCCGCGCCGCTGTTGTAGATCCCGACCACGTCGTCGTGCGCGTGCAGCGCCTTCGTCACCGCGCGATAGCAGCGGTCGTCCTGGTCGAGCGTCTCGACCGGCTCGCCGTCGCAGGTCAGGCTGGCGAACGCGTCGGCCAGCTGGTCGATGCAGCCGGCCATCCGGTCCGCGTGCGCGCGGTAACCCATCCGGCCGCCCAGCAGCAGAATCCGGCCGGGCCGCGTCGTCAGTCGGCCGAGGTAATAGCCGGCGGTGCGTCCGGCGCGATAGTTGTCGATGCCCGCGTAATGCGCGCGCGCGATCCCGCCGATGTCGGTGACCATCGTGACGACGGTCTCGCCGCGCGCGATCGCGTTCGCCAGCGCGTCGCGCACGCGCGCGGTGTCGCGGGCGGTGACGATCAGCGCCGCGCGCCGGTACGCGGGCCGTTCGATCAGCGCGGCGGCCCGCTCGTCGTCGGCAGCGGGCAGGATCGTCCGGTGCACGACCACGCGCCGGTCGAGCATCTGCAGCGAGCGCTGCAGCGCCTGCTGCAGCCGCCGGAAAAACGGCGCGTCGGTGTCCGGCAGCAGCACGTCGACGTGGATCAGCCCGTGCCGCGTATCGGGCAACTGCCGCGGCACGCCGAGCTGCCGGGCCGCCGCGACCACGCGTTCGCGCGCCTGCGCGGACACGCTGCCGCGCTCGTTCAGCACGCGGTCGACGGTGGTCGTGCTGACCCCCGCGAGCGCCGCGATCTCGGTGAAGCGCGCAGTGCGCTTGCGCCAGCGGGGGCCGGTTTCGCCTGCCATCGTGTCGTCTCCATCTTCATTTTCATCGTCGCCATCGGGTGCGTGGCGCTGCCCAGTACGCTAGAGCGATGACGAAATTTCGTCAACGTTTCCGTTGAGCGGGCCGTGTCCGTCGCCTAATTTTGCTTCCACACCGAAGCGCTCGCGGCGTCGCGCTTCCCACGCACAAGGAACCAAGGAGACACGGGTGGCCCATATGAACGACCAGGCGCGCGATCGCAACGCAGCGGCGCGCCGTCAGGAATACCGACTGATCGGCGGCGCCGGCGAGCGCGCCCGCGCGGCGGGGCTCGTCAACGCGCAGTGGTACCGCTGTCCGGTACCGCGGCCAGTGATGAAGCAGCTGATGCAGCGTGACGACGCGCGCGCGATTCGCGACACGCTGCTCTGGTATGCGGCGATCGTGATCAGCGGCCTCATCGCATGGCTCGCGTGGCGCGCGCATTCGGCGTGGGCCGTGCCCGCGTTCTTCGTGTACGGCACGCTGTACTGCAGCCCGGCCGATTCGCGCTGGCACGAGTGCGGGCATGGCACCGCGTTCCGCACGCGCTGGATGAACGACGTGCTGTACCAGGTCGCATCGTTCCAGGTATTTCGCCGTGCGACGGTGTGGCGCTGGAGTCATGCGCGCCATCACACCGATACGCTGGTGGTCGGGCGCGATCCGGAAATCGCCGCGCCGAGGCCGACCGACTGGCTCGGGCTCGCGCTGAACGTCGTCGCGCTGAAGCATGTGGCCGGCGAGCTGCGCAAGATGATCGCGAATGCGTGCACCGGCCGTCTCGACGACGACGAGCGGACCTTCGTGCCCGAGTCGGAATGGCCGAAGGTCGTACGCGAGACGCGCATCCATCTTGCGATCCATGCGGGCGTGATCGGCGCGTCGCTGTACTGGCATACGATCCTGCCGCTGCTCTATATCGGCCTGCCGAGCCTGTACGGCGCGTGGCTGTACCTGTACTTCGGCCTCACGCAGCACGCAGGCATGCCCGAGAACGTGCTCGATCACCGGCGCAACTGCCGGACCGTGATGATGAATCCCGTGTTCCGCTTTCTCTACTGGAACATGAACTACCACGTCGAGCATCACATGTACCCGATGGTGCCGTTCCATGCGCTGCCGCGGCTGCACAAGGCCGTCAAGGCCGACATGCCGCCGCCGTACCCCGGCACGCTGGCCGCGTACGCGGAGATCGTGCCGGCGCTGATCCGGCAGACGCGCGATCCGTCCTACCAGATCGTGCGGCCCGTGCCGGGCGCCGCGCAGGCCTGACCGGCATCCACAACCAATGACACAGGAGACACGAATCATGACGCAATGGATCGACACCGGCGCACTCGACGACATCGACGACGAAGACGTGGTGCGCTTCGATCACGCGGGGCATACCTATGCGATCTACCGGGTCGACGGCAACATCTACGCGAGCGACGGGCTGTGTACGCACGAGCACGTGCATCTCGCCGACGGGCTCGTGATGGACCACGTGATCGAGTGCCCGAAGCACAACGGGCGCTTCGACATTCGCGACGGCCGGCCGCTGTCCGCGCCGGTCTGCGAGAAGCTGCGCACGTACCCGGCGAAGGTCGAGGACGGCCGCATCCTGATCGAGGTCTGAGCGCATGGCGAACGAGCGTGTGATGGCGATCGTCGGCGCGGGGCATGTCGGCGGCCGCGCGGCGCAGACGCTGCGTGAAGCAGGGTGGCGCGGCGGCATCGCGCTGATCGGCGCGGAGCCGCATCTGCCGTATGAGCGGCCGCCGCTGTCGAAGGGCGTGCTGACCGGCGAACGCAGCGCGGAGCAATGCCGGCTGCGCGCG
>NZ_JAAGPL010000177.1:0-244 GCF_017104785.1 Burkholderia sp. Ac-20353
CGGCTTGAAAAAAAAAAAAAAAAAAAAAGGAATCGCAGTACAGTTCGGTCTCGTCGCAGGTCAGGAACGGAGGAACGTCGTTCCTGGTCAAGGCAATGCGCGACTCAGGGTGGTTCGCGCAGTGTGAACAAGAGAAACCGCAGGACTATCTGACCGGAAGGAAGAGCAGGAGTGGCATCGCAGGCAAGTATAGGCTGAGTGATCAGAAGCATGCTATGGCGCTGAGGTGTGCGTCGAGGTACTG
>NZ_JAAGPL010000178.1:0-18084 GCF_017104785.1 Burkholderia sp. Ac-20353
CGGCTCGCCGCGCGCGGGCGCCGCTTGCCGGGCGCGGTGCCTGCGCTCGCGCTGCTGTTCGTCGGCAGCGTGTGGCTGTTCGCCGGCATCGTGCAGGACGTCGTCGCGAACGATCCGCTGATGCAGGCCGACACCGCGCTGTACACGTTCCTGCAGAACCTGCGCACGCCGCCCGTCGATGCGGCGATGAGCGCCGTCACCGTGCTGAGCGGCCGCGACGTCGGGCTGATCGTCGCGGCCGCGTTCCTCGTCTGGCTGCTGATCCATCGCTGCTGGCTGACGGCCGCGTGGTGGCTCGCGGCGGTCGGCGCGTCGATCGTGCTCGTGCCGGCGTTCGGCTCCGGGGAGAACGGCGCGGCGACCGTGGCCTTGCTGCCCGGCGGCGCGCACGTGTCGCTGCCGAACGGCGATGCCGCGTTCGGAATGCTCGCGAGCAGCTTCATGGGCTGGGTGCTGACGCGCGGACGCTCCGCGCTGTGGCGCAGCGGTGTCGCGACGGCGATCGTGATGTGGGTCGTGCTCGGCGGCTTCGCGCGGCTCTATCTCGGCGAGACCTGGCTGTCGGGGCTGCTCGGAGGCTGGAGCCTCGGGCTCGCGTGGTTCGCGGTGCTGGCGGGCACCTACGCGTATGCGCACGTGCGTGACGAGGTCCAGCCGAAGGGCGCGTTGGTCGCCGTCGTCGTGGTGCTCGCGACCGCGGGCGTGTGGACGGTTCCCGCGCAGTGGCAGGCCGAGCGCGACCAGCATGCGCATGCGGCGCGCGTGGTTGCGATGACCGTCGACCAGTGGATGCGTGGCGGCTGGCTGCACGTGCCGATGCGGCGCACCGAGATCAGCGGCGATCGCGAGGAATACCTGCCGCTGCAGTGGAGCGTGACGTCCGATACGCTCGACCGGCATCTCGCGCACGCCGGCTGGCTGCGCGCGACGCCGTGGTCGATGCAGACCGCGCTGCGCTGGCTGCTGCCGCAGACGCCGGCCGACAGCCTGCCGGTGCTGCCGCGCTATTCGCAAGGCGAGGAAACGCGGCGCGTGTTCGTGCGCGTCGATCCGAAGCAGCCGAACCGCCGGCTCGTGCTGCGGCTGTGGCGCTACCCGTACGTGCTGCAGGACGCGCGCGGTACGCGCGGGCTGTGGTATGGCGCGCTGTACCGGGAAACGCTGCACCATCCGGCGCGGCTGATGACCGTCGTGCGCACCCGGACGATCGACGGCCCGGCGGAGATCGAGCAGGCGCTCGCGGTCGACGCGACGGTCGTGCATCCGCCGCGCGGCACGCCGTCGGCGCCGGCCGACGTGCTGCTGGTGTGGACGGCAACGGAGCCCTGAGCGGCGCCGCGCCGGCTCGGCTTACGCGTGCGCGTGCGGTGCCGGTTCGACGGACAGCCGCAGGCCGACCGTCTTCAGCACGGCCAGCAGGGTTTTCAGCGTCGGGTTGCCGCTCGGCGACAGCGCGCGATACAGCGATTCGCGACTGATGCCGGCGTCCGCCGCGACCGCGCCGAGGCCGCCGTACGCTTCGGCGACGGTGCGCAGCGCGAGCAGGCCGGCCGCGCGGTCGTCGGGATCGTCGAGCGATTCCATCGCCGCCTTCAGATACGCGACGGCCAGTTCGCGGTCGGCGCGCAGCTCGGCGAGTTCCGCCTCGTGGTGCGACACCGCGCCTTTCAGTTTGCTCATGCTTGCCTCCGTTTCCATTCAGACCACAGTGCCTTCGCATGCAGGATGTCGGCGGCCTGACTGCCTTTGTCGCCGCCGGTCAGCAGCAGGACGACGGTTGCGCCGTACTGGCGGCAATACACGCGGTAGCCGGCGCCGACATGGATGCGCAACTCGATCACGCCCGCGCCGACCGGCTTGCAGTCGCCAAAATTTCCCATCTCGACCTGGCGCAGACGAACGCGGATCCGCGCCTGCGCGACCTTGTCGCGTATGGCCAACAGCCATTCGGTAAACGGCTCGCAGCCGTCGTCGCATTGATAGCGAAGGAGTTCGAATACAGGCAGCATTGTAACTTATAAGCTACAGAAAGAGAATGAAAGAAAGCGATCTACGCGGCTTGTCCGTCGGCATTGGCGATGGCCGGGGCGCAGACGGCGTCGTCCGGGGTGCCGGCGCGCCGCAGCACGCGGGCAATGAAAAAGGCGCTGCAGCCGGTGGGCTTGCAGCGCCTTTCATGCGACCTCTCGACAGAGAAAACCCGCTACCCGGACGAGGTCGATTCTTTCATTCGTTACGTACTGCGTGCTATTGGCCAAACGGCCAACGTGACCGACCGCATGCCCGTCACGGCACCGCGACTACCCGTTCCCGCGCGAAGCCCGCGAGCGTGCCCAGCGCGTCGCGCGCCGAGCGCAGGTAGAACGACTGCAGATGGAACACGTGCCAGCGCGCCGCGTGCACTTCGAGGCGGCACGGCACGCCGCATGCGAGCGCGTGATCCGTGAGGCGTTGCGCGTCCGACAGCAGCACTTCCTGGTCGCCGGCCTGGATCAGCATCGGCGGCAGGCCGCGCAGATCGGTATCGAGCGGGCCGCGCGCAGCCGCCGCAGCCGCGCCGTGATACCAGCGCAGCCCCTGTTCGAGCCAGCCGCGCCGGATCATCGGGTCATCGCTGCTGCGCGAGTTCAGCGTGTCGCCGCGCAGCGCCGGATCGGTGACGGGCGAGATCAGCAGCAGTCCGGCCGGTGCGGGCTCGCCACGGTCGCGCAGCGCGATCGCGAGGGCCAGCGCGAGCGCGCCGCCTGCCGAATCGCCGGCGACGACGATGCGTGCCGGCGCATGACCCTGCGCACGCAGCGCGGCGTACGCGGCCAGTGCATCGTCGAGCGCGGCAGGGTACGGGTGTTCGGGCGCGAGCCGGTAATCGGGCGTCCATACCGCCAGCCCCGATTCGTCGGCGAGCCGCGTCGTCACGCTGCGGTGCGTGCCGGGCCCGCCGACGCAGAATGCGCCGCCGTGCAGGTACAGGATCGCGCCGCCCGCATCGCCGCGTTTCGGTGCGACGACTTCCGCCGGCACGCCGCCCGCCGACGTGCGATAGCGGATCATGCCGCCGATGCCGGGCATCAGCGGCGACAGCAGCCCGACCACGCGACGCTGGAGCCCGACGCCGAACGGCGGCCCGATCAGCGAGCGGAAGCCGACGCGCAGGAAGCCGCGCAGGAAGCCGGCGTTCAGCGCTTCCAGCGCGCCGCCCGGTGCGGCGACGGCAATCCCGCCTGCGTGCCCGGCCGCGCCCGGCAGCACGGTCGAGAAACGGTACGCGGCGAGCCCCGAGAAGCGCGTGAGCCAGCGATACGACAGCGTGAAGCCCGGCCAGTTGGTGCTGTTGTGGCCGGACGCATCCACATACCAGCTCTTGCAGCCGCTCCACACCGAACCCGCGAGGCGCTGCTGGACATGCAGGTTGAAACGTCCGTAGCGGCGCGCGTCGACGTCGATCGCGGTCGCGCCGGCGCGCCGCATCGCGCGCACGCAGCGCATCACGTGCGCGATCTGGCTCTCGAGCATGTAGACGATCGAGTTGTGGCCGAGGTTGGTGTTCGGGCCGTACAGCATGAAGAAATTCGGAAAACCCGGCACCGTCATCCCGAGATACGCCTGTGCGCCGCGCCGCCACGCGTCGTTCAGGTCGAGCCCGCCGCGGCCCGTGATGCGCATCGGCGACAGGAATTCGGTGGCCGCGAAGCCGGTGCCGTAGACGATCGCATCGACCGGATGATGCGTGCCGTCGGCGGTCTCGATCCCGTTTTGGGTCACGCGGCGGATCCGTTGCGTGACGAGTTCGACGTTGTCCTTGCTCATCGCGGCCAGATAGTTGCTCGACAGCAGGATCCGCTTGCAGCCGATCGGATAGTCGGGCGTGAGCTGCTCGCGCAGCGCCGCGTCGGGCACCTGTCGCGCGAGCAACTGGCGGAACGGCCGGCCGACCGCGAATTTCATCAGCCCGTTGAAGCGCGTGAACGCGACCGCGCGCGATTCGTAGCGGACGTAGATCGCCGCGCGATGCAGCTTCATCGCCCACGGCAGCCGCCGGAACAGCGCCTGCTGCCACGGCCGGTATGCATGATCCGGGCGCGGCATCATGTACGCGGGCGAGCGCTGGAACACCGTCAGCGTCTTCACGGAATCGGCGATCGCCGGCACGAACTGGATTGCAGACGCCCCCGTGCCGATCACCGCGATGCGCTTGCCGGCGAGCAGATACGCGTGGTCCCAGTGCGCGGAATGGAACGCATGGCCGCGGAACGCCTCCATGCCGGGCAGGTTCGGCCGCGCGGGACGGCTCAACTGCCCGGTGCCGCTGACGAGCAGCGCGGCGCTCAGCGTCGTGCCGTCGGTCAGCGTCACGCGCCACAGCGCGTGCGGCTCGTCGTAGCGCGCGTGCGCGACTTCCGCGCCGAAGCGGAGGTGCCGCGCGAGACCGTACTTGCGCGCGCAATGCTGCAGGTACGCGTGGATTTCCGGCTGCGGCGCGAACGTGCGCGACCAGCGGGGGTTCGGCTCGAACGAGAACGAGTACAGATGCGACGGCACATCGCACGCGGCGCCCGGATAGCTGTTGTCGCGCCACACGCCGCCGACGTCGTGCGCGCGTTCGAGAATCACGAAATCGTGCATGCCGGCGCGCTGCAGCGCGACCGCCATGCCGATGCCGGCGAAGCCCGCGCCGATGACGATCGCCGAGAGCGGCGGGGCGGCGTGGTCGTGAACGGTGGAATCAGGCGAGCGCATGGCGGGTCTCCTTCGGTTGCGCGGGATTGGGGGCGCTTGCTTCGCGTTTTGCGTCGGCAAGAGGGGGCATCTGCACACGGCTGACGCCGCGCATCAGATCGACCGCTTTCTCGGCGATCATGATCGTCGGCGCATTGGTGTTGCCGCCGATCAGCGTCGGCATTACGGATGCGTCGACGATCCGCAGCCCCTGCAGCCCGCGCACGCGCAATTGCGGATCGACGACCGCGAGATCGTCGTGTCCCATCCGGCACGTGCCGACCGGGTGATAGACGGTGTCGGTGCGCCGGCGCAGCACGTCGCGGATTTCATCGTCGGTCGTCACGTTCGCGGTGAACACGTCGCGCGTGATCCAGCTCGCGAGCGCGGGCGCCTGCATCAGCCGGCGCGTCAGCCTGAAGCCGGCGACCATGTCGTCGAGATCGCGCGGATCGTCGAAGAAAGCCGGATCGATGCGCGGCGCTGCGAGCGGATCGGCGCTTTGCAGCGTGACCGCGCCGCGGCTGCGCGGCCGCAGCAGGCACACGTGGCACGACAGACCGTGGCCGAGATGGAACCGCCGCGCGTGATCGTCGACGAGCGCGACGACGAAATGCAGCTGGATGTCCGGCGCGTCGAGCTCGGCGCGCGTCTTCAGGAAGCCGCCGCCTTCCGCGAAATTCGACGTCAGCATCCCGCGCCGCTCGCGGCGAAAGCGCAGCAGCTCGCGCAGCATCCGCAGGCCGCCGCGCGCCGACACGCCCATCGTGTCGACGCTGCGCGTCCGGTAGCCGAGGATGAAATCCGGGTGGTCCTGCAGGTTACGGCCGACGCCGGGCAGGTCGACGAGCGTACGGATGCCGAAACGTCCAAGCTCGGCGGCGGGGCCGACGCCGGACAGCATCAGCAATTGCGGCGTCTGCAACGCGCCCGCGGCCAGCACGACCTCGCGACGCGCGCGCAGCGTGCGGACCTCGCCATGCTGCCGCACTTCGACGCCGACCGCGTGCGTGCCGTCGAACAGGATGCGCAGCACCTGCGCGTGCGTCTCGACCGTCAGGTTGTCGCGGCGTCCGACGTGCGGCAGCAGATACGCGCGCGCGGCGCTCCAGCGTTCGCCGTGCTTCTGCGTGACCTGGTAGACGCCGATGCCTTCCTGCTGCGCGCCGTTGAAATCGTCGGTCAGCGGCAGGCCGGCCTGCCGGGCCGCATCGAGATAGCGCGCGTGGAACGGGTTGCCGGTGCGCAGGTCGCTGACCCACAGCGGGCCGTCGCGGCCATGCCAGGCATCGTCGAAGCGTTCGTTATGCTCGCTGAGCCGGAAATACGGCAGCACGTCGTCGTAGGACCAGCCTTCGTTGCCGAGCGCGGCCCAGTGGTCGTAGTCGCTGCGGTGGCCGCGGATATAGACCATCGCGTTGATCGCGGACGAGCCGCCGAGCGCCTTGCCGCGCGGCTGGTAGCCGCGGCGTCCGGCGAGCCCCGCTTGCGGCACGGTCTCGAACGCCCAGTTGTTCACGCGGGTCGGCAGCATCGCGACGGCGCCGGTCGGCACGTTGACGAGCGTGCCGTCGCCGCGGTTGCCGGCCTCGAGCACGCAGACGGTCGTGTGCGGGTCCTCGGACAGGCGTCCCGCGACGACGCAGCCGCCCGAACCGCCGCCGACGACGATGTAGTCGAATACCTTGTTCATGAAGTCATTCCCGGAGAATCGGTGGATCACGCGATGCGCGACAGCACGCGCAGCAGCAGGTCGAAGGTCTTGCCGTACGGCGGATGGAACAGCGCGGTGCCGTTCCAGCGCGCCTGGTGGAAGACGGGCTTCAGATGGCTGAACGTGTCGAAGCCCCATTTGCCGTGATAGGCGCCGATCCCGCTCGGGCCGACGCCGCCGAACGGCTGATGCTCCTGCGCGAGATGCCACAGGCAGTCGTTCACGGTGACGCCGCCGGACACCGTCTCGCGCAGCACGCGATCGCGGTGCGCGGCGTCGCGGCCGAACCAGTACAGCGCGAGCGGGCGCGGCTGGCGATTGACGGTTGCGATCGCATCGTCGATGTGCGCGTATTCGACGATCGGCAGCACGGGGCCGAAGATCTCCTCGCGCATCACCCGCATCGTGTCGGTCGCGCCGATCACGACGGTCGGCGGGAACTTGCGCGACGTCGCGTCGAAGCGTTCGCCGGCCGGGTTGATCTCGATCACGCGGGCGCCGCCGTCGCGCGCGCCGTCGACCAGTTCCGCGAGCCGCGCGCGATGCCGCGCACTGACGATCGCCGTGTAGTCGGGATTTGCGACGAGCGTCGGGTAGCGCCGCGCGACCGCCGCCGACAGTTGCGTGGCAACCGTCTCCGCACTGCCGGCCGGCACGAGCAGGTAGTCGGGCGCGATGCAGGTCTGGCCCGCGTTCAGCAGCTTGCCGAACGCGATGCGTTGCACGGCCTGCGCGATGTCGCACGACGGATCGAGGATCGCGGGCGACTTGCCGCCGAGTTCGAGCGTGACGGGCGTCAGGTTCGCGGCCGCCGCCTGTGCGACATCGCGGCCGACCGCAGTCGAGCCCGTGAAGAACAGGTGATCGAACGGCAGGCGCGCGAACGCGCGGGCCGTATCGACGTCGCCGGTGACGACCGCGAATTCGGCGGGATCGAACGCGTCGGCGACGAGCGTATCGAGCAGCGCCGACAGCCGCGGCGTCAGTTCGGACGGCTTGACCAGCACGCGGTTGCCGGCCGCGAGTGCGGCGAGCGCGGGGCCGATCGCGAGCTGGAACGGGTAGTTCCACGGCGCCATCACGCCGACGACGCCGAGCGGCTGCGGCGCGAGCCGGTTGTAGCCGGGGCGGAAGTGCAGCGCGGTCGGCACGCGGCGCGCGCGCATCCATTGCTTCAGGTGCGCACGCGCATGGCGGATGCCGGTTCGGATGACGAAGAGTTCGGCGAACCGCGTCTCGTGTGCGGAACGGCCGCCGAAGTCGGCGTCGATCGCGCGCACGATCGCGGCTTCATGGGTGTCGAGCAGCGCGAGCAGGCGATCGAGCCGCGACACGCGCACGGCGAGCGGCGGGTCGGGTTCGCGCGCGAACGCGGCGCGCTGGTGCTCGAAGCGCGCCGCGAGATCGGTCGGGGGGCTGAGCCGCATGGTGTCTCCTCCGGGCAGTCGATGAAGTCGTTCAGGCGACGACTGAATGACGCCGATGGTGCGTGCCGCGTGGGAAAACACCAATGCTGCGACGGGACAATTGTTTTAGTATTTGGGCCAATTTGGCGCTTCGAGGGTTTCTCCGCATGAGCTTTTGGGACTACACCCGGAGTCCGGCCGGCGCCCGGCTGCTGGTCGATTTCGGTGACGAACGCGGCGTGCCGCGCGCGCAGCTGCTCGCGGGCACGGGGCTGTCGGCCGCGCAGCTCGACGACCCGAACGCGGAGGTGACGGCGGCGCAGGAACTGCGGCTGACCGCCAACCTGCTGCGGCTGCTCGGGCATCCGCGCGGCCTCGGCTTCGAGGCGGGCCAGCGCTATCACTTCTCCGCGTATGGCGTGTGGGGCTACGGGCTGATCGCGAGCGCGACCGCGCGCGATGCGCTGGCGCTGGCGATGCGGTTCCTGCCGCTCACTTACGCCTACACGGTGATCACGTATCGCGAGGACGGCGACAACTGCGTGCTGAGCTTCGGCGCGCCCGACCTGGCCGGCGAGGTGAGCCGGTTCGTCGTGGAGCGCGACATGACCGCGGCGACCGTGCTGCTGCAGGAAATGGGCGGCGCGGATTTCACGCTGTCGCGCTTCACGTTGCAGGCCGAGCGCCCGACGGCGGCGCGCGGCCGCGCGGTGCCCGCGGCGTTGCCGCGGATCGCCGGCGTCGAGCCCGTGTTCGGCGCACGCTCGAATACCCTCGTGTTCGCGCGCGCGTTTCTCGACCGGCGGCTGCCGCATGCGAACCCGATCACGGTGTCGATGTGCGAGCAGATGTGCAGCCGCCTGCTCGAAGCGCGGCGCGCGCATGTCGGCACCGCGGCGATGATTCGCGATTACCTGAGCGCGACGCCGGGCGCGACGCCGTTCTCGCTCGAGGACATCGCGCGGCTGATGAACACGAGCGCGCGCACGCTGAAGCGGCGGCTGCAGGAAGAGGGCACGACGTTCCGCGCGCTGCTCGCGGAATCGCGCGGCGCGATGGCCGAAGCGCTGCTCGGCGACGAACGGCTGACGCTGACCGATGTTGCGGAGCGGCTCGGGTTCAGCGATCTGTCGAGCTTTTCGCAGGCGTTCAAGCGCTGGTACGGGGTCGCGCCGGGGGCGTATCGCAGCGATTTGCTGCGGGGGCGCGATGACGGTTGAGCGCTGCTGCGGAGGGGCGGAGGGCGGACGGCCCTGCATCCGGGCTAACCGGATGCGGCCGCCACGCTCACGCCGCGCGCGCCGTCACTGCTTCGCCGGCGCGGTCGCCGCAACCTTGTCGAGCGCAGGCGCGATGAACTTGTCGAGCTGCGCCGTCACGTTCTCGTAGAACTCGATCGGCTTGCCCCACGCATCGGGCACGTCCTCGGCCTTGCCGGTCGCGTATTCGGCGAGCGTGTGCACCTTGCCTGCCGCCAACGGATACAGCGTGAGCACCTTTTCCTTGTGCTTCTCGGTCATCGTCAGGATCACATCGGAATGCTTGACGTCGTTCGCGTTGAGCTGCACCGAGCGATGCGCGGACGTGTCGATGCCGCGCCGTTTCATCAGGATCACGCCGTTCTCTTCGGGCTTCTCGTCGTACGGGTCTTCATCGACCGCGCGCGAGATCACCGCGATGTGCGCGTGGCGCTGCGCGATCAGTTGACCCGCGATCGCTTCGGCCATCACGCTGCGCCCGGTATTGCCGGTGTCGACGAACGCGACCTTCTTCGGTTCGTCCGCATGGGCGAGCGTCGCGCACTGGATGCCGACACAACAGAGCAGGGCAAGCGTCTTGATTGTTTTCATGGTTGTTTCCGCCAGTCAGGGTTGAGGTGCTGCCGCAGCATCGCATCGATGCCGACCGCACATCATGACGGTCGTGTGTGGCGGAAAAAAATCACCGGGCGGATTTGGCAAGACGCTGTCGCATCGCGGCAAGGTGATCGGAACGGCGAATTCGCGACCCTTTGCACAGCGGTCAGCGGCGCCAGGCGGCAGGCTGCCGATCGCACCGTCGTTCCGATCGGCAGATCCCCGTCATTGCCTTCGCGCACGTGTTCACACGTTCACACGGCCGGATTGCGAGCGGCGATCCCGTACATCAGCGGCAGGCGCGGCAGGTAGTCGGGCTGCGTCATCCGGTGGCCGTCGAGTTCGCGCATGTCGTCGAAGCCTTTCCACGCGTTCGCGTACGGGTACTCGTCGAAACGTTCGATCACGAGCCCGGCGGACAGCAGCGCGCTCATCACCTCGCCGATGCCCCACATGTACTCGTAGGTCGGATGCGGATTGCGGAAATCCTGCACGCCCGCGTGCTCGTAGCCGTCGCCGAGCCCGGTGCCCGAGGTGGCGACGTAGTCGCCGACGCCATCCTGCTCGAGCGAAGGCGCGCGGCTGAAATAGTCGTAATGCGGTTTCCAGTGCGCGTCGAAATATAGCGCGAACGGATGGTATTCGACGATCGCGAAGCGGCCGCCCGGCGCGAGCAGCGATGCGATGCCGCGTGCCCACGCGCGCAGGTCGGAGATCCAGCACAGCACGCCGTACGACGTGAACACCCGGTCGAAGCGCTCGCCGCGGGCGGCGGCGGCCGGCATCCAGTCGAGGATGTCCGCGCGCTCGAAGCGGGCCGGGATCGCGGTATCCGCCGCGAGCTTCGACGCGAAAGCAATCGCTTCGTCGGAGATGTCGACGCCCGTCACGTCGGCGCCGGCGCGCGCGAGGCTCAGCGTGTCCTGTCCGGCGTTGCATTGCAGATGCAGCAACGTCAGGCCGGCGAGCTCGCCGAGCAGTTCGCGCTCCTCGGGAAAGAGCGTCGAGCCACCCTGGCGGAAGAACCCGGCCTGATCGCCCTTGTGGCTGTTGTGCGCGACCGTCGCGGCGTTCCACGACAGGCGGTTCGATTCGTGAACGTGAGAGACCATGTACGCTGCGCTCGTCGAAAGTGAAATGAAAGAAACGTGCGCGGCGAGCATAGCATGTGGCGCCCCGGATTGACGTGCTGTTTCGTCGGCGGGCGCGTCGCTCGCGTTCTCAGGCTTCAGCCTCCCGATGAAACAGCGCTAGAAACTGCTGTGCGGCCACCGACAGCGGCCTGTCGCGCCGCACGAGGCTCCCGTACGACGGCAGCTTCTGCGCGAGCGTGTAGTCGACGATCGCCACCATCCCGTGCTCGGCATTCAGCTCGGCGACCGTGCGCGGAATCACGCCGAGCATCTGCGAGCGGTCGACGAGACTCATCGTCGTCAGGATCGAGCCGGTCTCGACCAGCCCGCGCGGCATCGGCTCGTGGTGCATCCGGAACTCGCGCTCGACGACTTCGCGCGCGGGGCTGCCGGCCGGCTGCAGGATCCACGCATAGTCGAGCAGCGCCGCGAACCCGACCGCCCCGCCGCCGACGAGCGGATGATCGCGGCCGGCGACGATCGCGAGCGCTTCGTCGTCGACCGCGCGGAATTCGCATTCAGTGCCGACGTTGCGGCCGATCACCACTTCGAGCACGCCTTCCTGCAGTTGCGGCATCAGCTTGTCGCTGGTGTCGACCGCAATGTCGATCGCGAGCAGCGGATAGCGCGCCTTCAACTGCACCAGCGCCTCGGTGAGCCGCCCGGGCGTCGCCGCCATGATGCTGCCGATCGCGAGCCGCCCGGCGCTGCCGAGCTGCAGTTCGGCCAGCTCGCGGTTCAGCGCCTCCATGCTGCCGCGTATCCCGCGGAAGTAGCCGAGCACCCGCTCGCCGGCCGGATTCAGCACGAGCCCGCGCCCGACACGCTCGAACAGCGGCTGGCCGAGCGCGTGCTCGAGCTCGCGCAGCATCTTGGTCGCGGCCGGCTGCGTGAGGCCGAGCCGGTCGGCGGCCGCGCGCAGCGTTGAACATTCCTCGACCGCCAGCAGCAGCGCCACCTGCCGCATCCGCAGCCGGTTCAGCAGTTGCGGCGTCGAGTCCTTCCTGTCGATCGAGCCCAATCCGATTACCTCAGGTTATCAATTCATCAAGAGTTTTCAATTTACCGGGGTGTTCCGTCTACCTAGCATGAACCCCAGATGACGAACGGCCGCTTGCCGGCCAGACAGGAGAAGGAGACGAACATGCAGACGAATTCGGCGATTGCGGCACGCGGCCTGGCCCGCGCGGGAGAGCGGGCATGACGGCCGCGACGTTGCCCGTCGTCGCGCTGACGCTCGGCGACCCGGCCGGCATCGGCCCCGAGCTGATCGCGAAGCTGCTCGCGCGCCCCGACGCGGTGTCGCGCGCGAATCTGGTGCTGATCGGCGACCGCTGGCTGTGGGAAGCCGGCCAGCGCACCGCGGGCGTGCAGGTCGACGTCGAGCCGGTCGCGTCTCTCGCCGACGTGCGCGAGCGGCCGTCCATTGCGCGGCCCGCGTTCGTCGCGATCGACACCGTCGATCCCGCGCTGGTGACGCTTGGCCAGGCGGGCCCTGCGGGCGGCCGCTCGGTGCTCGACGTGCTGAACCGCTGCATGGACGCCGCGCTCGCGGGCGACGTCGACGCAATCTGCTTCGCGCCGCTCAACAAGCACGCGATGAAGCTCGGCGGCCTCGCGCACGAGGACGAACTGCACCACTTCGCGGAATACCTCGGCGTGACCGGCTACTTCTGCGAGTTCAACACGCTCGGCGAGCTGTGGACCGCACGCATCTCGTCGCACATTCCGCTGAAGGATGCCGCGCGCTATCTGTCGATCGAGCGGATCGAGCAGGCATCCGAACTGATCTACCGGTCGCTGCTCGCGAACGGCGTCGTGGCACCCAAGGTCGCGGTCGCCGCGTTCAACCCGCACGGCGGCGACGGCGGCATGTGCGGCCGCGAGGAGATCGACGTGATCGCACCGGCGGTGCGTGCGCTGCAGGCGCGCGACTGGCCGACCGACGCGCCGTTCCATGGCCCGTTCCCGGCCGACACGATCTTCCTGAAGGCGCAGGCCGGCGACTACCACGCGATCGTCACGATGTACCACGACCAGGGGCAGATTGCGATCAAGCTGCTCGGCTTCTCGCGCGGCGTGACCGTGCAGGGCGGCCTGCCGGTGCCGATCACGACGCCCGCGCACGGCACCGCGTACGACATCGCGGGGCGCGGCACAGCTGACGTCGGCGCGACCTGGCAAGCGCTGCAGATCGCGTGCCGGATGGGCGCCGCGCATCGGCGGCAGACCACCTCGGCGTGACGGCCGCGCCCGACTTTATCGATACCCGAAACGAAACCGACAATCAGGAGACAACGCCATGAAGATCAAGGCCGTACGCGCACGCGTGTACCAATGGAAAGGCAAGACCGTGCCGCCGCAGGGCAATTTCTGCTCGAACGCGATGGACATGCTGTACGCGCCGCAGGAAACGATGAGCACGTTCCGCTTCCACGCGTGGACGGTCGTCGAGGTCGAAACCGACGACGGCATCGTCGGGCTCGGCAACGTCGCGCTCGCACCGCACATCGCGAAGGCGGTCATCGACCAGTACCTCGCGCCGCTCGTGATCGGCCAGGACCCTTGGGACTACGAATACCTGAACCAGCGGATGTACCGCGCGACGCATGCATGGGGCCGCAAGGGCATCGGCATGGCGGCGATCTCGGCGGTCGACATCGCGATCTGGGACGTGCTCGGCAAGAGTGTCGGCAAGCCCGTGTTCAAGCTGCTCGGCGGCCGCACGAAAGAGAAGATTCCCTGCTACTACTCGAAGCTGTACCGCACCGACCTGAAGGAGATGCAGGCGGAAGCGCAGCGCTATCTCGACGAAGGCTTCCGCGCATTCAAGATGCGCTTCGGCTACGGGCCCGCGCACGGGCAGCAGGGCGTCGTCGAGAACCTGAAGTCGGTTGCCGCGATCCGCGAGGTGATCGGCTACGACAACGACCTGATGCTCGAGTGCTACATGGGCTGGAACCTCGAGTACGCGAAGCGCATCCTGCCGAAGCTCGAGAAATACCAGCCGCGCTGGCTCGAAGAGCCGGTGATCGCCGACGACATCGACGGCTATGCGGAGCTGAACCGGCTGACGAGCATTCCGATCTCCGGTGGCGAGCACGAGTTCTCGCTGTACGGCTTCAAGCAATTGCTCGACCGCAAGGCCGTGTCGGTCGTCCAGTACGACACGAACCGTGTCGGCGGCATCACGATGGCGCACAAGATCAACGCGCTGTGCGAAGCGTACAGCGTGCCGGTGATCCCGCATGCGGGCCAGATGCACAACTACCACCTGACGATGAGCACGCTCGCGTCGCCGATGAGCGAGTACTTCCCGATGTTCGACGTCGAGGTCGGCAACGAGCTGTTCTATTACATCTTCGACGGCGAGCCGGTGGCCGAGAACGGCTTCCTGCAGCTGCGCGACGACGTGCCCGGACTCGGCCTCACGCTGAAGACCGAGTTCCTCGACCAGTTCGACATCGTGGAGTGATCATGCGCGCACGTTACCAGGGTGTGTTTCCGGTCGCGCCGACGATCTTCACCGACGACGGTGCGCTCGACCTCGACGGCCAGCGCCGCGCGATCGACTTCATGATCGACGCGGGCTCGCACGGCATCTGCATCCTCGCGAACTACTCGGAGCAATTCGCGCTCGGCGACGACGAGCGCGACCTCTTGACCCGCACGGTGCTCGAGCACGTCGCCGGCCGCGTGCCGGTGATCGTCACGACGTCGCACTTCAGCGCGCGGATCTGCGCGGAACGCAACCGGCGCGCGCAGGCGCTGGGCGCGTCGATGGTGATGGTGATGCCGCCGTATCACGGCGCGACGTTCCGCGTGCCGGAGCCGGCAATCCACGCGTTCTTCCGCGAAGTAAGCGCCGGGCTCGACATTCCGCTGATGATCCAGGACGCGCCCGCGAGCGGCACGACGCTGCCGGTCGACTGCCTCGCGCGGCTCGCGCGCGAGATCGACGCGGTGTCGTACTTCAAGATCGAGACGCCGGGCGCGGCCGCGAAGCTGCGCGAGCTGATCCGCGTGGGCGGCGATGCGATCGAGGGGCCGTGGGACGGCGAGGAGGGCATCACGCTGCTCGCCGATCTCGACGCGGGCGCGACGGGCGCGATGACGGGCGGCGGCTATCCGGACGGGATCCGCCAGATCACCGACGCGTATTTCGCGGGCCGCCGCGACGAAGCGTGCGAACAGTATGCGCGCTGGCTGCCGCTGATCAACTACGAGAACCGGCAGGCCGGCTTTCTCGCCGCGAAGGCGCTGATGAAGGCCGGCGGCGTGATCGCATGCGACCGGCCGCGCGCGCCGTGGCCCGACCTGCATCCGGACACGCGCGCGGGGCTGCTCGACGCGGCGCGGCGGCTCGATCCGCTGGTGCTGCGCTGGGGCCGTTGAAACGGCGTAACAGGCGGTTCGCGAGAAGACCGCCGTTGTCGACCACCTAAAAGACTGGAGACATCATGAACACGTTGAACCCGGCCAACCCGGCATACGAAGCCGGCGATGCCATTCCGCGCCGCCGCTGGCTGCGCGTGATTCCGCCGCTGCTGCTCGCTTGCATCATCTCTTACATGGACCGCGTGAACATCGCGTTCGCGATGCCGGGCGGGATGAACGCCGATCTCGGGATGGACGCGACGATGGCGGGCCTCGCCGGCGGGATCTTCTTCTTCGGCTACCTGTTCCTGCAGATTCCCGGCGGCCGGCGCGCGGCGCTTGGCAGCGGCAAGACCTTCATCGCGTGGTCGCTCGTGAGCTGGGCGGTGTTGTCGGCGCTGACGGGCCTCGTCACGCACACGTGGGAACTGCTGACGCTGCGCTTCATGCTCGGCGTCGCCGAGGGCGGGATGCTGCCCGTCGTGCTGACGATGGTCAGCAACTGGTTCCCCGATCGCGAGCGTGGCCGCGCGAACGCGATGGTCATCATGTTCGTGCCGCTCGCCGGGATGATCACCGCGCCGCTGTCCGGCTTCATCCTCGCCACATACGACTGGCGCCACCTGTTCTTCAGCACGGGCGCGCTGTCGCTGCTGTTCCTGATTGTCTGGCTGCGGTTCGCCGACGACAGTCCGGAGACGGCACGCTGGGTGTCGCCGCGCGAGAAGGCGTACATCCTCGACGCGCTGCGCGCCGAGCAGGAGCGCAAGCGCGCGGCGGGCACGCCGACCGCCGCGTCGTTCGGCGCGCTGATGCGCAACCCGACGATCTGGCTGCTGATCGCGATCAATTTCTGCTACCAGGTCGGTATCTACGGCTATACGATGTGGTTGCCGACGCTGCTGAAAAACCTCACGCACACGGGGATGGGGAAGATCGGCCTGCTCGCGATGCTGCCGTACGTCGCGATGATGATCGGCATGTTCGCGACGTCGTATTTGTCTGACCGAACCGGCAAGCGACGCCTGTTCGTGCTGCTGCCGCTCGTTGGCTTTGCCGCATGCCTCGCGCTGTCGGTGCTCACGAAATCGTCGATGCCCGTATCGTTCGCGTTCCTGATCGGTTGCGGATTCTTCCTGCAGGCGGCGGCCGGCGTGTTCTGGGCGATTCCGCCGAAGCTCTGCAGCGTCGAAACCGCCGGCAGCGCGCGCGGCCTGATCAACGCGCTCGGCAACCTCGGCGGCTTCTGCGGCCCGTATGCGGTCGGCGTGCTGACCCAGCACGTGAGCTCGGCGGCCGGCGTGTACAGCCTCGCGGTCACGCTCGCGGTGGCCGGCCTGCTCGCGATGACGCTGCCGAAGCGCTGCGAGGACTGATGTCAGGACCTATACCAGAACCGATGCCGGGATCGATGCACGGTTCCTCGAATGCAATGCGCTCACACTCGCCGCGACGCCCGGTGCGCGCCGCGGCGGCAAGAACGAAGTACGGAGACTCACGATGAACGACATCCTGTTGCTGGTGCAGAAGTGCGCCCATACCTTCAGCTTCTACGACCTCGACACGAAGACGGCGCTCAAGCACATCGTGCTGCCGAACTTCCCGCATGAATTCACCGTCGACGCGCACAACCGCTACGCGTATGTCGGCATCTTCGGCATCGAGACCGCGTGGTCGCGCGGCCATGAAGGCGATCACCGGATCGCCGAGATCGACCTCGTCGAACGCACGCATACGCGCATGCTCGACCTGTGGCCGTACTACCGGCCGCACGGGATGGCGAGCGACCGCGAAGGGCGCCTCTACGCGATGAGCGAGGCGCACGACATGCTGCTCGTGTTCGATCGCCCGACCGAGCAGCCGGTGCCGAACATGGCCGTGCCGTCCGGCGGCGTGAAGACCCACCTCGTCACGCTGACGCGCGACGCGAGCCGCGCATACGGCGTGCACCTGCTGTCGAACACGGTCACGCAGTTCCATCCGCGCGACGCGACGGTCGCGCCGCGCGCGGTGATGCCGGGGCCGCGTCCGGAAGGCAATGCGCTGTCGAGCGACGAGCGCACGCTGTTCGTCGCGAACCGCGGCGACGACACGCTGGTCGCGATCGACACCGACACGATGACCTGCGGCCGCCGCGTGAAGACGCGCAGCGATCCGAACCGCATCTACCGGACGAGCGCGCCGGACGGCCGCGACCTGCTGCTGCTGACCAACTCGGGCGAGCAGTCGATCTCGGTGTTCGACGCGCAGCAGCTCGAGGAAATCGAGCGCGTCGCGCTGCCCGCGAACCCGACCGCGTTGTCGTTCCATCCGACGCGGCGCGCGGCATACGTGTCGTTCCAGGACGACTACGTGCGCGAACTCGACCTCGATGCGTGGCGTTTCGTCAGCGCATTGCCGACGCTGCGCGAGCCGGACGCGTCGTATGTGCTTGCCGGCGCGCGCTGACATGCGCAACGGTTCGCCGCCCGACGGCTTCCCGGACGCGCTCGTCGACGCGCATCACCACCTGTGGCGGCTCGATGCGTCCGCGCACTATCCGTGGCTGCAGGACCGGTACGATCCGGCTCGCTTCATGTTCGGCGACTACGCGGCGCTGTGCCGCGACTTCGGCGTGGACGACTACCGGCGCGCGGCGGAAGGTGCGCCGATCGTCGCGAGCGTGCACGTCGAAGCCGAACGCGCGCGCGACGAGGCGCTTGCGGAGACGCGCTGGCTGCACGACATCGCGGCTGCGCACGGGCTGCCGTCGGCGATCGTCGCATGGGTCGACCTGCTGGCCGACGATGCGGCGCAACGGATCGCCGAACAGGCTGCGTGGCCGCGGGTGCGCGGCGTGCGCTTCAAGCCGCGCACCGCGCCCGCGCCGGACGCGGCCGTCG